>JAANXD010000027.1 GCA_018263435.1 Candidatus Scalindua arabica
ATGTGCTTTTCTTTTCTGCACATATTGAGCTTGATGTTGAGCATGCAGAGGGCATAAAGGATTCTTTACTCCCATTTGCTCAGACGGCGGATCATCAGGAGTTGCTGAGATTTGGTGCAATGGATTTCCTTGATGCCAGAACTGTGTTATGGGATGGATTGGAAAGAGCAAGCGGATTTTAAGGCTTGATAGTTCTTTTGTCATAATAAAATCTTGTTGTGACAGGTAGTTAATTGTGAGACCAGGAATGAGACAAGGGTTTTTTCGTAAATTACGGCTGCCACCTCCTTTCTTATCTTTCATAGCTGTCTTTACAATAAACATTATATATGCTATTGCTCCATTGACAGCTGAAGAAGAGGAGTGGCGCTTTGTTTACGAGGCTGATGGTATCACCGTACACAAGCGTGTTAAAGAAGGCACGAATTTATTTGAGTTTAAATCTACAGGTGCCCTACGTGGAGAAATATCTGATTATCTCTCAGTCATCAAAGATACTGAAATTATGCCGGACTGGGCGCCACAATGTATAGAGGCGCAGAACATTGCAAATATCAATGACCATGAAGACATTGTTTATGTCGCCTGTAATGGCGTTTGGCCGGTAGCAGATAGAGATTATGTAGCCAGGCGAACTATAATACTGGCCCTGAAAAATCGACCATCCACATAAATATAAATCTAGTTGAGAATCCTGACGCTCCTGACATTAAGAGCAGAGTTCATATTCCATATTTGCAATGTTGTTGGATACTCAAGAGAATAGATCCATCTCATACACACGTTGAACTTCGTGCTTGTGTTGACCCTGGTGGGTGGTTACCCACATGGTTGGTTAATTGGGGTTATCGTTGGATTCCATACAGATACCTGAAGAGTCTGGAGTCAAAGGTTGTTGAACGCTCGCACATTCTGACAGAGCTTGCATCCATTTCAACTCCACTGCCATAAACGCATTAACGCTAAAACTACCAGTATGTTCTTACTATTTTCTAGGTTGGTTATGTTTGACAAAACAAGAACGTTTTTCTTTCTTCAGACAAAAAGTAAGGAGTAATAAATGAAAATAAAAACGCTCATTATCTCATGGGCTTTTGTCGGAATATTAGCTGTTACAGGCGTAGTGTCAGCGAAAGAACCTATTGATCCCATAATGCCCGTAAAGGATATCAATCTGGCTCAAGTCGAATTAGGCAAAAAACTGTATTTTGACCCACGATTATCCAAGTCGGGCTTTATATCGTGCAATTCTTGCCACAACCTGAGTATGGGTGGTACGGATAACCTCAAAACCTCCATTGGTCACAACTGGCAACAGGGTCCAATTAACGCACCTACCGTACTCAATTCAAGTATGAACGTTGCCCAATTCTGGGATGGACGCGCTGCAGACCTAAAGGAACAGGCCGGGGGTCCCATAGCCAGTCCGGGGGAGATGGCATTTACCCACACTCTAGCGATTGAGGTACTGGAGTCCATTCCTCAATACGTCACTGAGTTCAAGCTAGTGTTTGGCACCGACAACATCAATATTGATCACGTAACACAGGCTATTGCCGAGTTTGAGAAGACACTGGTAACGCCAAATTCTCGTTTTGACCAATGGCTGCTGGGTGATAAAGATGCCTTAACCGAGGAAGAACTCGCGGGTTACCAGCTCTTTAAGAAGAGTGGTTGTGTCATATGTCATAACGGTGCAGCGGTAGGTGGTAACTCTTTCCAAAAAATGGGTGTGCTTGAACCATACGAGGCCAAGAGCCCAGCTGAAGGATTGAGCGCTGTCACCGGCAAGGAATCGGACCACTTCAAGTTTAAGGTACCGACTCTTCGTAACGTGGAGTTAACCTATCCCTACTTTCATGATGGTGAGGCAGAGACCCTGACAGAGGCCGTAGACGTCATGGGCCGCTTGCAGTTGGGTAAAGAGTTCACTCAAGATGAGAACGCCAGTATCGTTGCTTTCCTTAAAACACTTACTGGTGATCAACCGTCTTTTACGTTCCCAATTTTGCCTCCATCAACGGATAAGACTCCACAACCGAAACCATTTGAGTAATTGATAACAATGTAACAAAGGAAACAAGAATAGATATGCCAAAGATTAACAATTTTAAAAATGTAAATTTAGCCGGACAACCTGAACCCTCCGGATTGTACGACCTTAAATACGAGCACGATGCCTGTGGTGTTGGTTTCGTAGCAAATATTGACGGAACCCCTACGCACACTATCGTCAAGAATGCTATACAGGTTTCAGTAAATTTAGAACATCGCGGTGCAATTGGGAGCGACAAACTCACAGGTGATGGCGGCGGACTTCTGCTGCAGATACAGGATGACTTTTTCCGTCAGATATGTACCGAACAGGGTCTCGAATTGCCACCTCCCGGAAAATACGGAGTGGGAATGTTCTTCATGCCACAAGAAGATACCAAGGTTGAAAGATGCAAGCAGGCAGTACAGGAAATAGTTGAATCCGAGAATTGTACACTGCTAGGCTGGAGAAACGTTCCAACCAATGGTGATTCTCTGGGAGATCTCAGCCGCCTAACGCAGCCTGCAATACATCAGATTTTTGTAGCAAGTGATATACTTGAAGGTGCTGATTTTGAGAGAAAATTATACGTCATCAGGCGATGTGTTGAGAAGGAAATCTCCTCATGGACAAATGAAGATTTCAGCCAGTTTTACGCCTGCAGTCTAAGCTCCAAGACCATTGTTTACAAAGGACTACTAACTGGAAGCCAGCTACCTGTGTTCTTCCCCGATCTGAATGATCCACGCTTCACATCTTCTTTTGCCATTATTCATCAGCGTTATAGCACTAATACATTGCCTGCCTGGAATCTAGCGCAACCTTTCCGGTGCTTAGCTCATAATGGAGAAATCAATACCCTGCGGGGAAATATCAACCAGATGAAAGCCCGTGAGAGGAATCTTGAATCTGAACTTTTAGGTGACGATATAGAAAAAATAAAACCTGTGATTCAAAATGAATACGGAAGTGACTCAGCTGTCTTTGACAATGTTTTTGAGTTACTTATCAAGGCGGGCAGATCACTTTCGCATTCTGCCATGATGATGGTCCCTGAGGCCTGTGGCAAGAAATATTATATGAGTGAAGACAAACGTGCGTTCTATGAATACCATGCTTCTTTTATGGAGCCCTGGGATGGCCCTGCTGCCATAGTCATTACTGATGGCCGGTATATTGGTGCTATGCTGGACAGGAACGGTTTAAGGCCAGCTCGTTATACCGTTATTAAAAACGGTATGATCATCATGGCTTCCGAGACTGGAGTACTTGATATTCCGGGAGAGGAAGTACGCCAACGCGGAAGATTACAACCTGGAAAAATGTTTCTGGTTGACTTAGATCAAAACCGAATTGTCCCTGATAATGAAATTAAGGCAAAAATATCAAGACAGACGCCCTATCGTCGTTATTTAAAGGAAAACCTGATTGAGCTTCGCGGACTGTTTAACCCTTCAAGGGTTCCTGAAATAGATTTAGATGTACTGAGGAGACAACAGCACGCTTTTGGTTATACTGATGAAGATATTAATGTCACAATTTCTCATATGGCAAGCAGGGGACAGGAACCAATTGGAGCAATGGGTAATGACAACGCACTAGCTGTGCTGTCAAACAAACCGCAACTGTTATTTCACTACTTTAAACAACTGTTTGCACAGGTAACTAATCCCCCTATAGACCCTCTACGTGAAGAACTGGTGATGTCACTGATGAATTATATCGGGAAAAAAGGCGGATTTCTTCAAGAAACTCCGGAACATTGCAAGCAGATTAAATTGTCTCACCCCATTCTGACACCAACAGATATGTGGCGTATACGAAATGGGAATCATCCGGATTTGATGGTTAGAAAAGTCGATATTCTTTTTCCGGCTCAAGGTGGAGGTGAAGCCTTAAAATCAGCGATGAGTTCGCTTTTCGAAAAGGCAGAAAGACACATTGCAGATGGCGCTAATATACTGGTCATAACGGATAGGCATATCAGTAAAGACCGTTGCGCTATTCCCTCCCTTCTCGCTGTTTCAGGTCTGCATCATCACTTGATCAGGAAGGGACTTCGTGGTTCATGCGGACTGATTATTGAAACAGGTGAAGCAAGAGAGGTAATGCACTTCTCTCTTTTGATAGCCTTTGGGATTACTGCAATTTGCCCTTACGTCGCTTTCAGCACAGTAAGAGAGATGGCGGAGCAGGAACTCCTGGTTGAAAAGAAGCAGCCTGAGGATGCAATGGATGCTTATATTTCAGCGATTAAAAAAGGGCTCTTAAAGTCATTGAGCCGTATGGGCATTTCGACAATTAGAAGCTTCTTTGGCTCTCAGATATTCGAAGCTGTTGGAGTTGACAAATCAGTTATTGATGAATACTTCTGTGATACGGCGTCCCGTATTGGAGGTATCGGTATGGAAGAGATAGCACAGGAAGTCTATGCCCGACACCGTAACGCCTTTCCTCCCGAAGGCAAACCCGATGAGTTTCTAGATGTCGGTGGCTATTTTTCCGTTAGGTACGGTGGTGAAAAACATCTCTGGAATCCGGAGACAGTTTATAAATTGCAACAGTCAACACGAAACAACGACTATGAAATATTCAAAGAATTTACACAACTTGTTGATGAGCAGACAAAGGAACTGGCAACGTTACGCGGCCTCTTTGAATTTAAAGAATGTGAAAGAATTACGATAGATGAAGTTGAGCCCGTCGAAAATATAATGAAGCGATTTATGACTGCTGCAATGTCTTTCGGCTCAATCAGCAAAGAGACACACGAGTCTATTGCTATTGCAATGAATCGAATTGGAGGCAGAAGCAATTCAGGTGAAGGAGGAGAAGATCCTGAACGATTCAAGGAACTTCCAAACGGTGATTGGAAGATTTCCAAAATCAAGCAAGTTGCGTCCGGTAGGTTTGGAGTAACAAGTGAGTACCTGATAAATGCGGAGGAGATTCAAATAAAAATGGCACAAGGCGCTAAACCAGGAGAAGGAGGCCAATTGCCCGGACATAAGGTAAGTCCTGACATTGCAAAGGTAAGGCATACAACACCAGGGGTTTCATTGATTTCACCTCCACCTCATCATGATATTTATTCTATAGAGGACTTAAAGCAGATAATTTACGATCTTCATT
The DNA here is from genome assembly GCA_018263435.1 of Candidatus Scalindua arabica. Taxonomy (GTDB): domain Bacteria; phylum Planctomycetota; class Brocadiia; order Brocadiales; family Scalinduaceae; genus Scalindua; species Scalindua arabica. The sequence continues at coordinate 5,168 of JAANXD010000027.1, forward strand.
GTGCTAACTCTAAAGCAAAAGTATCCATTAAGCTGGTAGCGGCAGCAGGTGTAGGCACAGTTGCTGCTGGTGTTTCCAAAGCCAAGGCAGATCAAGTGTTAATCAGTGGTTATGATGGAGGAACAGGAGCTGCTCCATGGTCAAGCATTATGCATGCCGGTTTGCCATGGGAACTTGGACTTGCAGATACACAGCAAACTCTGGTAGCAAACCAGCTACGTGACAGAATAGTTGTACAGACGGATGGACAACTGAAAACAGGAAGAGATATTGTTGTTGCAGCATTGCTTGGCGCTGAAGAATACTGTTTCGGTACTTCAGTTCTGGTTACGCTAGGCTGCGTCCTGATGAGAAAATGTCATATGAATACATGTCCGGTGGGTGTAGCAACTCAAAATCCAGAGTTACGAGCTAATTTTAATGGACAGGCTGAATTTGTTGAACGCTTCTTCAGGTTTCTAGCACAGGAAATGCGAGAATACATGGCTGAGCTGGGCTTTAAAACAGTTGATGAGATGGTCGGACGCGTAGACAAACTTGAGGTAAGAAAGGCAATAAATCATTGGAAAGCTGATAAACTGGATTTCAGCGCACTTTTAACACATCCTGATCCTGATGGCAAAACAGCGCTACGTTGTACCAAGAAACAGGACCATGAATTATCCCTGTCACTTGACAATGAATTGATCAAATTATCTAAAAACGCATTAACTAAAAGGGAACCAGTCGTAATTGACATTCCGATACGTAATATAAATAGAACTGTAGGTACAATACTCAGCAGTGAAGTCACCAGAAAGTATGGTTCTTCAGGACTTCCTGAGGATACGATCCAGTTGAACTTCAAGGGATATGCGGGACAAAGCCTTGGCGCATTTCTGGTTCCCGGCATTACGATACGTGTGGAAGGTGACGCAAATGACTATGTCGGAAAGGGAATGTCAGGTGGCAAGATTATAGTAAACCCTTATAAGGATTCAACATTCAAGCCGTATCAAAATATTATTGCTGGTAACGTTATCCTCTATGGCGCCACAGGAGGGGAAGTGTTTCTACACGGTATGGCAGGAGAACGTTTCGCTGTACGGAATAGCGGTGCAACAGCAGTTGTTGAAGGCGTTGGTGATCACGGATGCGAGTATATGACAGGAGGAACAGTGGTGGTTATCGGACAAACAGGTAATAACTTTGGTGCAGGAATGAGTGGCGGTATAGCTTATGTATACGATGAGCACGAATGGTTTGGAATGAAGTGTAACCTGGACATGGTCGATCTGGAGAGTGTATGGACAGAAGAGGATAAAGGCACCCTTTATACTTTACTGGAAAAACACTATAAATATACTCAAAGTGTCAGGGCAAAGGACATCCTTGATCATTGGGATAGCCGTCTACCATTATTTGTTAAAGTTATACCAATGGAATACAAGTTATCACTAGAACGGATCAGGCAGGAAGAACACCGTGACGATGAACTTGTCTTAGCGACAGAGGAGGTCTTTAGTGGGTAAACCATCAGGATTTCTGGAAACAAACCGACAGGCAGGTGTCAAGCTGCCAGTCAATAAACGGATAAGGAATTTTAATGAATTTCAAAGCGACCTCTCACTTGAAGAACTGCAGGTACAGGCAAGTCGCTGTATGGATTGCGGGGTTCCGTCTTGCCACGCATACGGATGTCCTGTAAAAAACAGAATACCGGATTGGAACGATCTTATTTATAAAGGGCATTGGAAACGGGCATTAGCGCTATTACACTCAACTAATAACTTCCCTGAATTTACCGGACGGGTTTGTCCTGCTCCCTGTGAAGAGTCCTGTACGTTGTCGATTAACAGGAGAGCTGTTACCATCAAGCAGATAGAAAAACAAATTGTAGAACGAGGTTGGGAAGAGGGTTGGATACAACCTCAACCTGCTGAAGTCAAGACAGGCAAACGAGTGGCCATCATTGGTTCAGGACCAGCAGGACTTGCAGCAGCACAACAAGTAGTTCGCAAAGGCCATGATGTCACTGTATTTGAAAAAGATGATAGGATTGGAGGTATGTTACGTTATGGCATACCAGACTATAAAATAGATCGTAGTATCCTTGACAGAAGACTTAATCAACTGAAAGAAGAAGGTGTTTCTTTTGAAACGCAAGTCAAGGTGGGAATTGATATCTCAGCAATGTATTTATCACGAACTTTTGATGCAGTTATTATTTGTGTTGGTGCACAAATCCCCAGAAATCTAGTAATCCCCGGGCGGGCTCTGAATGGAGTCCATTTTGCAATGCCATTTCTGATCCAACAAAACCGTAGAATAGCAGGTGATATCATTCCGGATAACGAAGTAATCACTGCCGAAGGAAAAAACGTAATTGTCATTGGGGGAGGCGATACAGGGTCAGATTGTATCGGTACAAGCATCCGTCAGGGAGCAACCAGTGTAACGCATATATATTATCAGGATGTTCCTCCCAAAGAGCGGCCACCCTGTAATCCGTGGCCGGAATGGCCAAAAACATTTAAAACAAGCTCTTCTCAGGAAGAAGGGTGTGAGCGTTTCTGGAAATATCAGACAAAAGAGTTTATCGGTAATAATGGTGTTTTGACCGGGTTGAAAGTAGCTGAACTTGATTGGACTAGACCGGCAGACGGCTCGCGCGGTACCTACACAGAGAAGCCAAATTCAGAGAAAATTATTCCTGCGGATCTGGTATTCCTTTCAATCGGATTTCAGCATTGTGAACATGGCCCCCTTCTAATGGATCTAAAGCTTGAGCTTGACAAAAGGGGCAGTATACAAAACGATGAAAACAAGATGACATGTCTACCGGGTATTTTTGTTGCGGGTGATGCCGAGCTGGGCGCCAGCCTGGTTGTTCATGCTATCTTCAGTGGCAGGCAGGCCGCAGAAGGAGTGCATCAGTATTTAACATCCGGAAGAACATTGAAATCAAGTGTTTAAGGCCTTTGCGAAGTTTTTCTCTCTACGGTTCAGTTTATTTTAAGAACACGCCTGACAGTTTTATCAATCTCTTTTAAAGCCTCATCAGAATTGTCCACTAAAACCAGGATCACCAAACTCATCAACACTCCCCTTTTTTTTCTCTTAGCACCTTACAATTACTCTCTTAAGAATGAGCCAAATTTGTTCATTTTGGAAGTTAATCTATTTAGTTCTTATTACATAATTCTACGCATTTAAAGGAGGGGTAGTTATGTTAAAAAAATTATTTGAATACTTCATGATTACTGCATCTATATGTGGACTAATAGCAGTTATTATTGCCACGGGGATTATAGCTTTCAATGATAAGTACTTTATTATAATTATCGCACCTTCATGCGGGTTTATAGCAGTCGTGCTCTCTATGGGAGTTATAACTGCCGTTAATAAGTGCGTACTTAGTTTTGGTAACGGTAAGTTAGCAACAACTGTAAATGCGGCTTCTAATCACAAAATTTCACAGGACGTACAACCACATCCAGACGTGGAAGATGCTGCTGCTATAACGGTAAAAAAAATGCCTGACGAGGGTTGGGTTTCCGCAGCAGAGGCTGCTTAAAAGAGTGAATCATGTTTAGTAAGGCTTTTATGGCAGTAAATCAGATTGGTTCTTCTCAGGTTTTATGTTTGTGTGACGAGGCTCCAAGGTACTAATCGCCATCTAATACAATATTAAGCCTATCTGTGAATTCCAAAGCGACGCATAAGCTGTTCTCATGGTCAGGGTTCTCAACTACTCAATTCCTGATAACTGTTCCTTTTCCGCTAAGTTTATGCTTACTTCCTGGAGATCCGGGTGTAATAGTATCTGTATTTATTTGCAGTGGAACTATTGTCCTAGGAGAAAAAGCTTCTTTGTCTCTTAATGCAACTTCAAGACAAACTCCACTCGCATTAACGTTTATTGTCTTACCATCACGACCAGGCAACGATATTTCAAATGCAAGATTTACTCTTTCATTACGCCTCCTTGGACTAGACCTTCTGTCACCTTGCCTTTTTTCTTGATCGGGTAATATTTCAGATTCAGAATTTGTGTCTCGAACATCCCTTCTTTTATCACGTCTTCTGTCAGGATGTTTTTCATCGTTCTGCATATTTTCTCCCTTACTAGTCTTGCTATATGGGAAGCGGTTTGATGAGCGTACAAGTACAAGGATTATAATAATGAGGAGGAAGGCTTAATTCAATTGAATTAATCTTATACTTTGTTGTATAAGAATTTGTTATCAGGATTCACAAATCGAGCAGCTTTGTTTATCATCTCTTTTATGTTTGCATCTATTTCCGTGAATTCAGTGGCAATACCAAATATGGAGAAGTTTGGGTGTTTATGAACACGAGTAACTACTCCTCTACACTCTATGGGAGGCATGGATACCGAAAAACCTATCTTTAAATCTATAGTTGTACCAATTTTCAGGTTTCTTTTGTCATGAAAGAAAACACCTCCACTTCCCAGATCATTTAGAGCAACCATTTCCCAATCTGTGGGTACTATATCCTGAGCTCCACCTGGTCTAATACAAAATCTTGCTATATATTGTTTTACATCTCCTTTTTTCTGAAATCTCATTCATAGCAAAAACCCCCACTTGATATAGAAAAGTTTTACAATGTCAAGAGCTTAGCTAATTTCTAGAAAATTCCTTACTGTGTTTGAGGATTGTGCGAAAGAGTGTTTTTGTATGAATGGTGTGCCTTTGGCACAAGAGTGTGCCGAACAATAATGTGCCATGTCACATAATTATGTATACAAGAGGATAAGCAATAGTTAAAACAGAATTGCAAAAGTCTATTGAAAACAATATTAATTGAGTTCAGCCATGAACAGTGGCCTTCCCTGCATCAACATCCGTCATTAAAGCTTGAAACAATATTTGATTACACCGAAAAGCGATATTATTCCCAGTATTATCAGGATATACCTGAACCTGTCATTTACACGATGATGCCTTTTAGAATTAATAACAATTCCAATGATACTTATACAAAGCCCGAAAATCATTAAGTAGAAAAGGTAATGAATAAGTTCCATGTTCCATGTTGACCGCACACTGGCATTTGCAGCTTTGGTGAACATATTTTCTTCCTCCGGCCTTGCCCTGTCAATGATAAATAGGGCCACAAACATAACAAACCAACCGAAAACACCAAGACAACTAAGTGTCTTATTCCAAAGATCCGGCCCCTTGCGTCTATCCGGTTTCAGATCTGCATCGTTTTCTATCATTTATATACCTCCCTATACTATGTATATTGCCGTGGCAGAGCTTAAGCTTCATTCTTCCCGACAAACTGCTTTTACAAAACACCCTCTACTGCAGAACAATATGCACAAAAATCACAACTATCATTTGGATCAGGAATCTGATTGCTTATAAGGCACGAGTGAATCTTCATTATCGTTTCCTCTATCCAGTAATCATCTCCTTCATAAGGGATCAAGGTAATATCAAACTCCAACCTCTCATTGAACATCTCCCTGTCTGTCTGACCGTTACAATAGAGAAAATAACCGGTGTTGGAAACTGAATAACCATTTCTTCTCAACAACCACTGATAGATTTCCATCTGCCGCCTGTATCCAATTTGCCAGCCGAGACTTACGCTTGTGATCCTCTCGTTCTTCGATGTTGACTTATAATCGACTATGATATACTCATTATTAGAATTTGCCCACAAATCATCAATAGCTCCAAAGATGATAAAATTAGTAGGTTCATGCAGGTATTGAATACCGGTAAAGTTCTCTCTCCATTTGTCCAGTTCTCTATGAGATGCAGGGCGGGCGTCAATACCATGTTTTTCCAAAATGGGATGGTTTTGATTGTTGGCCCGATAATAGTCAAATTCCTTTTTCAGCAAGGTATCAACAGCACTGTTCAAATTAAATGGAAAGCCCGGCACACGGCCTACCCCAAGCCGACGGTCGATATAAAAACAACGCGGACATTCCAGAAAAAGATCAATCTTTGTACGACTGAGTTTAAAAGGCTTCTCGTCATCCGGATTAAAGATATTTCTTTTTCGTTTTGGAGTGTAAAATTTAGACATAAAGTACTCACAAAATCGATTTTAAGGTAGAGACTGTATGTTCTTCTTTGCCATCTCTATTCGCTTGGAAATAGGTGGATGGCTGTATAGTAGCAATTCTACAAGTCTATTTGGTGTCCTGTCTGCCAGATTTTGCTCTGCCAGTTTGTCCATTGTGGAGATGAAAGCTTCAGGATCATTGGTCTTCTCAATCGCATATCTGTCACTCTCCCTTTCAAACCTTCGGCTGATGGCATTCTGAATCGGCATCAGTATAAAACCTAAAACTACCAAGATTATACATATAACAGGAAACGCAGCGATGTCATGTATACTTTGAAATCCAAGAATTTCTATCATTTTTGACAGGACATAATGACATATCGCAAACCCTAAACCACCTGTGATTGTACCAATCACTAACATTTTCCATATATGGCGATGAACATGGTGTCCCAACTCGTGGGCAAATACTGATTTTATCTCAGCCAACGAATAGGAATCCAGGAGTGTATCAGCCAGAAGAACCCTCCTGGTGCTTCCCATACCGGCAAGTGCGGCATTTGCCTTCTTTGTATTCTTGCTCAAGTTAATCTTGTAAACCCCCTGAATATTAATTCCTGTACCTTCTGAAAGAGATTCCAGCCCCTTCTTGATATCCTCGTTCTCTATAGGCACACTTTTATAGAACAGGGGAAATATAAGAACCGGAGCCAGTTTGGACATAATAATGGAAAAGAATATCCAGAGAATAGTAACAAATATCCACCATGAATTTGGAAAATTTCTGAGAAATATGTACATTATCTCAACCAGTCCGACAAGAAGTACCAGTGACAACAGGAACTTCTTTATTTCATCCTTAATCCACCCGAAGAATTTCTGATTTGATAATTTAAAAATGTGTTCTAAAACAAATCCTCCGTAAAAACTCAATGGAATGTTTATTATGTCAATAATTATAACAAAGACTGAAATATAAAGTGCTATCAAGAGGTATTGATTAGCCGTAATCTGTAATATAAGATGATTCAGGATATTTGAGCCAAACAGGCACATAGACACTAAATATATCAGTGCTACTATTACGCCGTTAATGGCTAATATATGTTTTTGCAAAGAATATTTCTTTGATGATTCCGCTGTTTGTTTTCTTGAGATATCAGACATATGTTGCGATGAACTATAGGTTTTCATTCTCCAGGAATTCTTCCACTTCCCTGAGGTCAGGGATTGCCGTTCTACCACCAATCTCACGACACTTAAGTGCTGCTGCGGCAGAGGCAAACCTCATTATTTTATTTAAATCCCATCTTTGCAGTAATCCGAATATGAATGCACCGTGAAACACATCTCCGCAACCGGTTGTATCTACAGCCTTAACCTTAAATGACGGTTGGTAAAGATAGCTCTTCCTGGAAACACTTATGCTCCCCTTTTCACCCAGTGTTACTATTACGTTCTCAGCGCCCGACTCTAACAAATCCATCGCTGCGGCTTTTGGGTCATTACCATTGTAATATTGCTTGGCAAAATCTTCAGATGCAATAAAGTAATCGGACATCTTGATAAGCTCCAGTGAGCCCTCTCTCATGCTTCCTGCATCTATAACAACAGTTACTCCCGCATCTCTGGCGTGTTTAGCAGCCTCCAGGGAACCTTCTTTCATGAGTCCATCCAGAAGCAATATTTTTGCAGTGCTTATCAAATTCCTGTTTACCTCATCCGGCCTTAGAGGCGTAACTGTAGCCTTCGACCAGAATATAGTCCTCTTGCCGGTTTCCTTTTCTATTGTAATGAAAGCGAATTGAGACCTTTTGTCCTTTTCAACAATAATATTATCTATGTTGACAAATTCGCTTGTTAAGCTCTCTTTAATAAGATCACCAAAATAATCGTCAGATATCTTCCCAACAAATGCAGTTCTGGCTCCCAATCTTGCCAGCGTAACCATTGCCGTCGCCACAGGCCCTCCGCCCTGAACAGTAAGATCTCTGATCTCTGACTTCTCGTTGATATCCGGATATTGTCCAACAACTCCCAGATAATCAATACAGCATTGCCCTAAACCGACAACATCATAATTCAATGTTTATGCCCATCTCTCTCATCGCACGTAAGCCCCAAATCTCTTATCATTTGCAAATCATCATCAGACGATTTACCCCTGGTGGTAAGATAATCGCCTATCATAGTGCTGTTAGCCCCTGCGTAAAACATCCAGCCCTGAACATCCCGCAAATTCGTTTCTCTACCCCCGGCAACCTTTAACTCTTTATCAGGGAAAATATGACGGAAAACAGCTATGATCTTTAATATCTCCATCGGTTCCAGGGGCTTTTCTATAGAGGAGGGCGTGCCTTCTACGGGACTGAGGAAATTCAGAGGAATTGCCTCTACATCAAGCTCTTTCAGCCTGAAAGCAAGGTCTAACCTGTCCTCAACACTCTCACCAATTCCAAAGACCCCCCCACTACAAATCTTCAGACCAGCTTCTTTTGCAATTTTAATAGTCTCTACTCTGTCGTTATATGAATGTGTTGTACAAATGTTTGGATAGTATGATTCCGATGTTTCAAGATTGTGGTTAATCATCTCTACTCCGCTTGAAACTAGCTTCTTTGCCATATCGTTCGTTATTGTACCTATTGATGTATGTATAGGGATGCCATCTTTCTTCGATAATTCATATGCGTCTTCACATATTCTTTCAAAATCGTCACTGCCATCCAGGGTATATCCACTCGTCACTACTCCAACACAATTTGATTTATATTCCTTTCCTCTTTCTACTGCCTCTGAGATCTCCTCTCTTTCAACTAATGGAAAATCTGCTATCTCCGTTTGATAACGACTGGACTGAGAACAGAACCTGCAATCTTCTGTACAACTCCCCTGCCTGGCACTTATTATAGAACACAAGCTTATAACGTTTTTAAATGAGTTGTATCGTATGCTGTTTGCCCAATAAAGCAGGTCGTATATTTCATTACCTTTTGTCTTCATCAAAAAATGAGCTTCATCATATGATATTCCTTCTCCACAGATTACTCTGTTTGCTATCGCTTCTATCTCTGTATTCATATTTGTACTTATTTTAGTTTACGTAATTCTTTGTACTCTTTACTAATATTGTCCCACACAATTTCAGGGCAATCAGAGCTGATATATGTCATACATGCTCCTCCTTCAAAACACCAGGCGGCAATATTTCTCACACCTGAATTAAATGCTGTCTTAATAGCCACAGACACCTCTTCTTCTTTCCCTTCCGGAACCCTGAACCCCTGTATCCATATCTGAGGTTCTTTATTGTGCAGTTCACATAGCCGTACTACCTCGCTGGACACTTTCTCTACAAAACTACTCACACTCTCATTATAGGAAAACCAGTATGGATCGCTTCCAAATATATCGATGTTCTTAAGCTTAACCAATTTATCCCACTGATATATACCATATTTAGGTTCGCTGATTGGAAATACACAAACCGCATTTTTTAGTCCTTTGCTTGAAGAATGATCCGACATGAATTCCAGAAAATTCAGGATAGTCTCCTGTCTGAACTCCATTACGTCATCAGTAAATTCCATAGGCATGTCATATCCATAACTGTTTTTGAAGATATCTTTACACGTCTGACACGTACAACCCCATATTATTTTTGTTTTAGCAAACAATTCAGTAAACTCTCCGTAAAACAAATGAGGTTCATCCCAGAAAACTCCCTCAGCACCGGTACTTGCAGCGTGATCTACCCACTCTATCATCTTATCTCTAAAGGCTTTTGAATTTATACACGCCTTATTGACTTTAATCTCGCCTTCAGCAAAACTCAGCTTCTGCTTTGCTTCCGGAAACAGCTTTACAAAGGTAGAAAATGATTCGCCGCCAAAAACTCTGCCGATTCCCCATGGATCGAGAAAGACCTCCAGCCCAACCTCCCTACTCACCTTAACAATATCAACCATGGTTTGAGAATGATAAGTAATATCGTGTTCACTCATAGTATGAACAACTTGATTACAACCATCATCAACCATTTTTTCCATGTCAGATCTGACATGTTTTAATGTCCTGTTACCAAAATAGCTGGCACCTAATTTCATTTATAACTAACCTCTCTTGCACTCAATAATTAAGGCTATACACTGCACTGTAGCGGATACTTAAAGCTTACACTACTAATTAAACAAAAAGAATAGTACTTTCGCAAAATAATTCTGTCAAGAGAATCTATAGCTATAACCAACAAATTATATATTAATATTTAATATAAAATTGTACTTGAATTAGATAATTACATTTGATATAAGACGGTCATATAAGGTTCTGCTGTGTACGTGAAAGAAGCAAAATATTTTTTAAAACCTACAAGCGTCAAATGGGAGCTTTTTTTTGCTGGCCTTTATCTTTACTTAGAGTGGAGAATGGTTAACAAAGAGTACCCACCTTGCAAAAAGGGTTGACGAAAAAATCCTTCTCACGGCATCGGCGGAGCCTTTTATTTTTGTCAAATCTCGCTTTCAGGTCATATAAACACATGAACATATCGAGATAACCAGTCAAAACTTGGAGGTATAGTTCGTAAACAGGCGTGTTTCAGCCCATTTAATATGAAATCGCAATGAAATTAAGAGAATTATCGAAAAATCCAGAAAAAAAGCTTCTGAAGCCCCACAAAAGATTAATAATAAAAAGTACTTGACAAATTCAAGCAACGCAACTAATATAATCAAAGTCATTTACCTCAAATTCCATCAAAGAATATTACATTCCTTGACACCGTAATTGGCATATAAGCTAACTTCTACATTTCCATGTTAAGTTAATATACCTGTGTCTAGTTTCAAAAGCAAAGTGAACCTTGGAAACATGAAAGTTAGTAAGGTTCTGCATAATAGAACAAATGATTATATAATGCATAAGCAAGATCACCTTTAAACTTTTTCAAGCAGAAAACATCTCAAGTATTTGCTTATCTCCAAGTACAAGAATAACTATTAAAACCAGTATCGAAATATTCAAATCTCTTATATCCATAAGTGTCAGAGAATTTCTTTATAATAGATGGGCATTCACAATTATACCAGGCCTACTATGCCATCACGGGATTAACTACACCCACAGGCCAGCCAATTAATGCAGTATATGGTTTTACAAAAATGCTGCGTAAAATTATAAAAGAGGATAAGCCCTGTTACATGGCTATAGCTTTTGATACCAAGGGGCCTACATTTAGACACAAAGAGTACAAAGAGTATAAAAGTCATAGAAAGCCTACACCAGATGATCTGGCCTCTCAAATACCACTATTGTATGATGTAATAAATGCATACAATATACCTTTATTTGCTATTCAGGGATTTGAAGCCGATGACATAATTGGAACCATTTCCAAAAAATTGTCTAAAGAAAGTATCGAATGTACCATTATAACAATTGACAAGGATATGGATCAGTTGATCGATAAGCACATAAGGATTTTTAATCCCAGAAAGAAAGAAATCAGAGACACAGAGAAGTTACGCAAAGAAAAAGGAATTGAACCTGCAAACGTTATCGACATTCTGGCTCTCGGGGGAGACTCAAGTGATAACATACCCGGAATCCCTGGTATTGGATATAAGACAGCTTTGAATCTCATTAAAGAATGGAAATCATTAGAAAATGTAATATCAAATGTTGACAAAATTAAAGGCAAGAAGAAACAGGAAAACTTATTAAAATATACAGAATTGGCCAGACTTTCAAAACGCCTGGCAACCATAAATACTGAAGTACCGTTGGATTTTAATCTCGAAGCTTGCCACTTAACGAATTTCAACAATATCAGGCTTAATGAATTATTCACCAACTACGGCTTTAATTCATTCATTGCAGATAAACACGATAACAATTGAATGACGCAAAGGATCAAGGTAATTGGTATCACTGGTGGCATTGCAAGTGGAAAGAGCACGATAGCAAAAATGCTGGAATCATTGGGAGCAAGTGTTATTAATGCCGACAAAATCTGTCACCAACTCATTAACACTAAATCTGTATCGCAAAAAATCATCAATAGATGGGGAGATCATATACAAGACAAGTACGGTAGAATCAACAGAGATAAGCTTGGTAAAATCGTGTTCGCAGACAAGAAAGAGATTTCTGCATTAAACAAAATGATTCACCCTGAGGTAATAAAGCGAATTAAAAACCGTATCACTAAACTGAAGAATCAATCAACAACAGTAGCTGTAGTACTAGATGCTGCTTTATTAGTTGAATCAAATTTGATAGATGTTTGCGATATAATATTATTTATTGACACCAAGAAGAACACATGCAAGACAAGAGTGAAAAATAGTAGAAAGTGGCCTACAGGTGAAATAACTAAAAGAGAGAAATTTCAATGTTCATTGAGGAAGAAAAGGGAAATTGCAGACATTGTTATTTGCAATAACCAGTACCAAGCAGACACATTAAAACAAGTAAAAGACTTTTGGCAACAATTTATAACTAAAAAGCAATTTGGAGAAAAACATGGTTACAACTAAAACAAGAAAGAAAACCAGCGCTACGGCAGCGGAAAAGACCGCCAAGAATCCTAAAGGTACTAAGGACACTGAGGAGACTAATGAAAAGTACGAAGAAATTAAAAAAGGTGATATGCATATCACTGCATTACAAAAGATGACAATTAAGTCACTGCAGGATACAGCTAAAAGAGAAGGCATAAAGGAATGCTCCGGCCTTAAAAAACAGGAATTAATATTTAAAATTCTTAAGGAGCGTGTAAATCAGAATGGTCTCATGTATGGTGAAGGTGTAGTAGAGGTATTACCTGAAGGTTTCGGTTTTTTACGTTCTCCAGACTACAACTACTTACCATGCCCTGACGATATATATATATCACCGTCACAAATTAGGCGTTTCGGCATTAGAACCGGTGCTACTGTTTCTGGACAGATACGTCCTCCCAAAGAAAATGAAAGGTATTTTGCACTCCTCAGAGTAGAGGCAATAAACTATGAAAATCCGGACCGTTTGAACGAAATGACTGTCTTTGATGATCTGACACCACTGCACCCTGACGAGCGTCTTATGCTGGAAGCTAAGAAGGATGAGGTAGAGATGCGAATAATGGATCTGGTTACTCCTATAGGGAAAGGACAACGCGGTCTGATTGTTGCTCCTCCACGTACTGGTAAAACCGTTCTCATACAGGAAATTGCAAACAGCATTACAAAGAATCATCCCGAAGTCTACCTGATAATTCTTTTAATAGATGAACGTCCTGAAGAGGTAACAGAGATGGACAGGGCTGTCGAGGCTGAAGTAATTGGATCAACATTTGATGAACCGGCAAGCCGTCACGTTCAGGTCGCTGAAATGGTAGTCGAAAAGGCCAAGCGCATGGTTGAGTACAAAAAAGATGTAGTTATATTGCTTGACTCTATAACACGACTTGCTAGGGCATACAATACTGAAATTCCACATAGCGGAAAGATACTCTCCGGTGGTGTTGATGCAAATGCACTGCAAAAGCCAAAGCGTTTCTTTGGCGCAGCCAGAAATATTGAAGAGGGAGGAAGTTTGACTATTATTGCTACCGCACTTATAGACACCGGCAGCAGAATGGACGAGGTTATCTTCGAAGAGTTTAAAGGTACTGGCAATATGGAACTGCATTTAGACAGAAGATTAGCTGATAAGAGACTGTTCCCTGCAATAGACATAAACAGGTCCGGAACAAGGAAGGATGAGTTAATACTTGACCCTGAAGAGTTAAAAAGAGTATGGGTATTGCGAAGGGTTTTAAACGAAATGAATCCAACAGAGGTATTGGAATTGCTCAGTAAAAGACTATCTAAAACTCAAACTAATGCCGAATTCTTGATGAGCATGAACATGAAAGGATAAGTAATTTAATGCCCTCATCCAGACCAGTCCAAACACTACATTTTGGTTTCTGCGTGTTATACCCACTCAAGTAACTACAGATTAAGTGCCTTNCTTACTCTTACTCATCAAATATACCATCAGTATTGAAATGTCAGCAGGTGACACTCCAGAAATACGTGAGGCCTGCCCTAATGAAACAGGTCTAAATCTGTCCAGCTTCTGTTGGGCTTCTTTTCTTAATCCTGGTATACTGTCATAATGAAAATGTGGAGGCAGTGAAAGTTTTTCCATCTTTTTAAACTTTTCGATTTGTTGTTTTTGTCTATTGATGTATCCTTCATATTTTGCCTCAATCTCCACCTGCTCCTGCACGGAAGCAGAAATATTTCTTTTCCTTAAATCATTGTCGATTGCCAGCAAATCATCAAAACACATGTTGGGGCGCTTTAACAGCTTTAACAATGAATCTTCCCCCTTTTTGTTGTATTCTAGGTATTCGATAGTTTCAGAAATACTTTTCTCTCTCTCCAATAACTCGGCCAATTGCTTCTTGTTAATCAAGCCGTACCTATCGCCATATTTCATCAGTCTCCTATCGGCGTTGTCATGCCGTAGAACAAGTCTATACTCAGCTCTAGAAGTAAACATTCTATATGGTTCTTGTGTACCTTTTGTAACTAAGTCATCAATCAAAACACCGATATAAGCTTCAGAACGGCCAAGGATAAATGGGTCGCATCCCTTGATCTTCAACACGGCATTAATTCCCGCCATTATTCCCTGTGCAGAGGCCTCTTCATAACCGGAAGTGCCGTTTATCTGCCCAGCCAGGAAAACATTTTCAACATTCTTTGCTTCAAGTGAAGGCTTAATTTGAGTTGGTGGTACATAATCATATTCAATTGCATATCCATAACGCGTAATATCTGCATTTTCTAATCCTTTTATCGAGTGAATCATTGCTTCCTGCACATCAAAAGGAGTACTTGTGGATATACCATTGCAATATACCTCTGAAGTGTCCAATCCTTCAGGTTCAAGAAATATTTGATGATGATCTTTATCTGGAAACCTGGTTACCTTGTCCTCAATGGAAGGACAATATCTTGGCCCTACTGCCTTAATCTGCCCAGTGAAATTTGGAGAACGATCTAGATTTGACCTGATAATTTCGTGTGTCAGGCTATTCGTATAAGTTATATAGCATTTGATTTGAGGTCTCTGTATCTTTTCAGTAGAGAAAGAAAATGGAGTGGGATGATCATCACCAACTTGTTCCTGTAAAACGCCGTAATCAATACTGTTGCCATTAAGACGCGGCGGTGTTCCTGTCTTAAGCCTATCCAGTTCAAACCCCAAATTCTGTAAACTATTTGACAGTTTATCAGCCGATGGTTCGCTGGATCTGCCACTCTTTGATTGACAGCTTCCAATATGGATTAATCCATTCAGGAAAGTACCAGTTGTGATAATTACAGCCTTTGCCCTGTAACTTGTACCGCTTTTACCGGCTAAAGCCAGTATTCCTCTATCTTGAACTACAATATCTTCAATGCTATCCTGTCTTAACGAAAGATTGGCTTGCTCTTCCAATTTTCCTTTCATCTTAAACTGATACAGTTTCTTGTCTGCCTGTGCACGGGGTGATCGTACTGCATGCCCTTTGCTTGCATTGAGAAGTTTGAACTGAATACCTGTCGCATCAATCACCTTCCCCATTTCACCACCAAGGGCGTCCACCTCACGTACCAATTGGCCCTTTGCAAGTCCGCCAATCGCAGGGTTGCATGACATTTGAGCAATAGTATCAAGATTCATTGTCAGCAGTGCTGTCTGCATGCCCATTCTTGCAGAAACTAATGCGGCTTCACATCCGGCATGACCACCACCTACGACAATAACATCATAACTAATTTGCATCATTTTGCCTTCTGCACTACCCGTTTCTCTCTAATCACTGTAACAGTTACTTCTCCAGGATATTCAAGTTCTTCTTCTACTTCTTTTGCTATGTCATAGCATATTTTTGATGCTGATTTATCACTAACTTTGTCTGGATGAACTATCACCCTTACTTCTCTGCCAGCCTGAATTGCGTAAGCACTTTCTACACCACCAAAAGACATTGCAACACTCTCCAACTTCTCCAAGCGTTTAACATATTTCTCAAGAGTTTCCCTCCTGGCCCCCGGCCTACTGGCAGAAATTGCGTCTGCCGCATTTATCAACACTGAATATACTGTCTCGGAAGGAACCTCTTCGTGATGTGAAGCAATTGCGTTTACAACCTCAGGCTTTTCGTCAAACCTTTTTGCAAAATCTGCCCCTACAATAGCGTGAGTGCCTTCAACCTCAGAACTGACGGCCTTGCCAATATCATGCAGGAGTCCACATCTTCTTGCCGTTTGAGCATCCAGTTTTAATTCACCGGCCAGTATACCTGCCAAATTAGACACCTCTATAGAATGCTGAAGCTGATTCTGTCCATAGCTGGTACGATACCTTAAACGTCCTATTAAGTTGATAATTTCTGAATGCAGATCATGTATTCCCAGCTCAAAACTAGTCTGCTTACCGGTTTCCTGAATAATCTGTTGAATATCTTTCTCTGTTTCCTGCACTACTTCCTCAATACGTGCAGGGTGAATTCTTCCATCCAGGATCAATTTCTTCATTGCCAGTCTGGCAACCTCCCTGCGCACACCATCAAAACCTGATAACACAATGATCCCCGGGGTATCATCAACAATTACATCTATACCTGTCGCCTTTTCAAACGCACGAATATTTCTACCTTCACGGCCAATAATCCTTCCCTTCATCTCATCACCAGGCAACTCAATCGTACTTACAACATTGTCGACTGCATTACTTGCTGCACAGCGCTGTATTGCAGTACACACTATTGAAGCCGCAGCTTTCTCGGCTTCATCTTTGGCCTTTTTTGTTTGTTTCTCTATTAAGTTAGCACACTCCTTATCGAGTTCTTTCTCCAGGCGACTCAACAATAACTTTTCAGCTTCTTCTCCGGACAACCCTGAAACTTTATAAAGATTATTTTTTTCCTCCTGTATCAGTTCATCAAGCTGTGTTTTTTTCTGGCCAAGCTCTCTCTCCTTGTTTGACAGGTTTGAAGCCATGCTTTCAATGTATTTCTCCTTCTTTGTAAGTATATCAATCTTTCTCTCCAGATTGTCTTCTCTTTTGCTTAATCGCTTTTCCAGCTGACGTAATTCATGCCTTGCTTCTTGTGACTCTTTCTCGATGCGCTCTTTTCTTTTGTATAAATCTTCTCTAGCTGTAATGTCAGCATTTTTTAATATTCTCTCTGCCTCTAATTTTGCATCATTAATCACGCTCCTAGAGGCTCTCTCTCTGCTAACTTGACGTAATTTTAGAAACAAATAGCATATTAGAAAACCAAAAATTATACATATCGGTAATACAAATACATAAAACAATCTTGGCAATTCAGCGAAAATATGAATAGGTCATCACCGCCTTTTTAAATACTAAAAATAAAAAAATTCATGGAGATGCAACAGAAAATTCTAAAATCTCGAAGATTAAGAGGATTGAGGTTCGGAAGAAAACAAAAGTCAGTATTTATTTTCGTCTCTTGTGCTTTATCGAAAAGATTTCGACTTGTTGCGGCCTTAAGATTCCATTGAAATGATTCTGCTTAATGAAAATACACAATACTTATTGGTATATACGGGACAGCTTTACATTAATCTTTTATAAACTTACACTATACGTAATATAAAGTTCCCTTTTTTATTATAAACATTCAAGACAAAAATTTAATCAATATACCAACATACAGGATTTAAATCTTTTCATCTTTAATGGAATTCTTTTAGTAATCAATTAAAACACAATAAAAGACTGTTTCCATATCATAGTAAGTACAGCTTCCTTACTCAATCTTCTTTCACATAAAACCAATCTATATAACAACTTAAACTAGCACCACCTTCATGCTTTAATGAATTTGTAGCAAAAATAACTGTTTCAAAATTGCGAAAAGAATGCACAAAGTTGCAGTACTAGATATATTCCTAGTGGAGCGTATGATTCTATATAACAAATTAACGGAAGTCAAGTAATTAAAAATAGTTAAATCAAAGAAATTTTAGGCTATTCCTCAAATTTTCCCAGTTAGCGATTTCCTTTTTTTGACTGCCACACTATTCTCATGTATTCAGCTTGCAAATAAGAATTCAATGAAAGCAAAAAAAATTGTAAATACCTCTACAAATGCTATCATAGGAAAGATTAGGTTCTTGAGCAGCTATCTTATTGCAATATATAAAACATCGCTACTGGTAGCAAAATAGTAATATGAACACAATACAGTCTGAACAAAACATTTTCACAAGGTTTTATACCATCCTTAAGCTAATAAAATTCTCGCATACCATTTTTTCATTACCATTTGCCGTGATGAGTGCCTTCATTGCTGCAGATGGACTACCTGGAACAAGACAGCTTTTGTTAATACTTGGCGCACTGGTAATGGCGCGCAGTTGCGCAATGACTTTTAATAGGCTTGTGGATGCCAGATATGATATTCACAATCCCAGAACATCCTATCGAATCCAGCTCCAGGGCATGATTGGAAAGACAAATCTCTGGTTTTTTACAATCTCCTGCTCACTTTTGTTTGTTGTTTTTGCTGGAATGTTAAATCTCCTCTGTTTGTTCATTTCTCCACTTGCTCTTCTGATAATTTTCGGATACTCATACACAAAGAGATTTACCAATTTGTCACATATTGTTCTAGGACTATCACTTGCCTTGTCTCCAATAGGCGCCTGGATAGGTATAACAGGAGAAATTACAATTGCACCATTTATACTGGCACTTGCCGTACTACTATGGACTGCGGGATTTGATATTATTTATGCATGTCAAGATTTACAGCATGACATAAAAACCGGGCTACATTCTATCCCCAGTAAAATAGGTATCAAGAACTCTCTCATACTTTCTTCAATACTGCATTTTCTTATGGTGATCGTACTATTTATTTTTATGTACTTTACGAAACTCCATTTTGTTTATTTTGGAGGGGTTTGTTTTGTTGGTTTAATGCTGATTTACGAACACTCGCTGATAAAACCACATGACCTGTCAAAGATAAGCCTGGCTTTCTTTACAGTTAATGGCATTATAAGTATGATTTTGATGGCTGTAACGCTTGTAGATATTCTTATCTTTTGTTAAAAAGCCATAAAACAAAGGATAATATTATACTGATAATAATGCATGTTGTAACGGGGAAGTAGAAATTGTAATTCTTTCTCTCAATTGCTATGTCGCCAGGTAGCTTGCCAATGAATGGCAGCTTGCTTCCCAACATGAAGATAAACCCTATCACAACCAGGAAGAGACCAATGTAAATTATTATCTTACCAATATCACCTGCCATTATAATATCTCAAGATTCATTTAACCTTTTCCCAGAGCTTCCTTTTTTCTTATTGGTGCCACCCCCCTTATTCCCATTATCTTCATAAGTACCAAAGGAATTCTTGGATCTTATATCACTACTAAGAAACTTTTCTCCGAAATACGACTTTCTTGCCAGTGGATCATCAAGCAGCTTCTCTGTCGTCCCGCTGGTTATAATATTTCCGGAACTCAAAATATAAGAATGATCAGTTATGCTTAACGCTTCCCTCACATTATGATCTGTCAACAATATCCCAATACCGGTTTCTTTCATACTTAAGACTATATCCTGAATCTCTGCAACGGCTATTGGATCAATAAATGAAAATGGCTCATCCAGAAGAATTAGTGATGGTGAGGTTGCCATTGCCCTTGCAATCTCAAGTCGCCTCCTTTCGCCGCCTGAAAGTGTAAATGCCATTTTCTTTGATAAATGTGTTAACCCCAATTCTCCTAAAACCTGATTCAACTTTTTAATTCGTTCTCTATAATTAAATTTAATAGTCTCTAACACTGCCAAAACATTTTCTTCGACAGTTAAACGTTGAAATATTGACGGATTCTGAGAAAGATATCCCATCCCCAGCCTTGCACGCATGTATATTGGCATTTCTGTAATATCCTCACCACGAAAGAAAACCTTCCCATGGTCCGGCTTAATCAAACCGATCACCATTGAGAATGCCGTACTCTTCCCAGCACCATTTTGTCCAAGAAGACCTGCAATCTCCCCGGAATGCACCTCAAAATTGATACGGTTTACAGCAGCTTTTTTACCGTAGGTCTTAGTTATTTCAACAGCCTGTATGAGTTTCATCTTTCAGCCCTATAGTGCTCTACCTGACATATTTAATTGTACTTGGTGGCCAGAATACCATAAAAGCCTTTCCCACCATATTACTCTCAGGAACTATCTTCCAGAACCTGCTATCGTTACTATTTCTACTATTATCACCAAGAAAGAAATATTCACTATTACCTATCTTAATCGCTTTATGCGTTCCCCATTCTCCGGCATCGGTGTAATAAACATCTCGAAAGATGGAGATATTCTTAAATACTGCATCTGTATTTTCCCCACCAAACTTCAACTCACTGAATTTAGTATAATCCTTAAGGGATGATAAGTCAGTATCATATATATGAGAGAAAACCACGGCATCATTAATTTTCAAGGTAACTTTATTATCAACATTTGCAAATCTTATATTATATTCTTTTCCGGGCTCAATGAAAACTTCAGCATCGTTTTTAACAATCGAACCGTTTACTTTCATATATGATTTCTTTTTCCCTGTACCTGTACTGACAAAGGCCTCAATTTCTTTTTCATTCTCCTGCAGTATGACAGAAATGCCTCCATTGTCCTCGGAAGCTGAAACATCAAAAATTATCATAATATCACCGTTTACTGCATCTGGCTCCTCGTTGTTATATACATTGTAATCAGTAATTAATCTTTTAAATGTTATATACGATTTCTGCTCTACTCCCTCTGGTAATTCCAGATGTAACTGCTTTGTACTGACATCCCAGAATTCATCCTTTATGTCCCAATTCTGAACTATATCCTGCTTTGCCGGATAATTACTATTAAAAACCTGCACCCAAAGTGCATCCTGAACCTTTTCCGGCTTTCTCTCTATTTTGTCATTAATATAAATATCACCATTCACAACCTGAAGTTTTTCGTCCGGCAGGCCAATCAATCGTTTTATATAATTCTTGCGAACAACATGAACATTTGTAGCGCCACAGGAACTACAAAGAATAGCACCAACTTCATCACATGACTCGCACACTACTTTATGGTATTGGCCAACACCAAAAGAGCCTTTTATACTATTAACCTTAGCTTTAAAATAATTTTCCTTCTTTATAGTATTAGAACATTTTTCGCACATCATTGATTGGCTTGAAGAGAAACCGCATGACATGCATGTAACCTCATTAAATGGGTATTTAAATACTGCAACATCCCATCTTTCAGGTTCTCCAAAATCGTAAATAAACTTATTTACGAGAATCCTGTTACCCCCCCTTCTTCTGTAATCAGATATGCGTATCTTATAGAAACAATTCGAACATTTCACATGATTTAAGCTGTAATTGGTTTTGAACTTCCATGCACAGTTTGGGCACTTGACTGACTTGTGCTGTCCCAACAGTGTTGGCGCCATTGATCCTGTAGGAATTTTAAACGCCTCTACCACAAAAATCCTTAACACAAACGCCAAAGCTACAGCAATAAGAATCGATTCAATATTTTCGCGAAAAAACCCCTTTTTCTTATTGCCTTTCTTTTTTTCATTAATATCTTTTTGGTCTGCTTTACTCATATTCCTTATTTATCTGTTGACAATACTGATAAAAATGCACTTTGTGGAATCTCAACACTTCCGACATTCTTCATTCTCTTTTTTCCCTCTTTCTGTTTCTCAAGAAGCTTTCTTTTTCTGGTCACATCGCCTCCATAACATTTCGCCGTGACATTCTTTGACATTTGACGTATTGTTTCTCTTGCAATAACTCTGCCCCCAATAGCTGCCTGGAGTGGAATCTCAAACATATGCCTGGAAATGTCTTTCTTTAAATTCTGTACCAGCTTCCTACCCTTGGCCTCAGCCTTCTTTCGGTGAACGATACACGAAAGAGCATCTACTTTTTTTCCTGCAACCAATATATCTAATTTCACAAGGTTCTCAGGCCTGTATCCAATGAACTCATAGTCCAGCGTAGCAAACCCTCTCGTCATGGATTTTAATTTATCATAAAAATCAAAGATAATTTCTCCCAGAGGAATCTCATACGTAAGTATGGCTCTCTTATCACTCAGGTATTCCGTACTTTTGTATGTAGCCCTTCTATCATCAACTAATTGCATAATCGCCCCGATATACTCTGATGGAAGGATAATCTTGGCTTCAACTACCGGCTCACGAAATTCCTCTATTGTGCCCACTGAAGGTAATTTCTCAGGATTGTCAATATTTATCACATTGCCATCATGAGTTAATATTTCATATGTCACGGTTGGAGCAGTTTGCACTATACCAACCTTACTCTCCCTCTCTAAACGTTCCTGAACAATTTCCATATGCAAAAGACCGAGAAAACCGCATCTGAAACCAAACCCAAGTGCCTGAGATGTTTCTGCCTCGAACGAAAACGAGGAATCATTTATCCATAATCTTTCAATCGCATCCCTCAAAGGCATGAAGCCTTTGTTATCAGTAGGATAGAGGCCACAGAAAACCATAGGGAGAGGTTTACGATAACCCTGCAATGCGTCTGCGGATTTCCTTTTCGACAGAGTTACAGTATCACCTATGTGGACATCATGTATAGACTTGATACTGGCAGTACAATAACCAACACTTCCGGCGCTTAATTCGTCTACTCGGGTCATCTCAGGCCTGAAAACTCCCAACTCAGTAACCTCAAACTTCATACCTGTTTTCATCATAAAAATACTATCACCAACCTTGACTGAACCATCAAAAACCCTTATATAAACAATCACACCACGGTAGTCATCATAAACTGAATCAAAGATTAGAGCCCGTAACGGAACCTTAGCATCACCTTCAGGCGACGGCATTTTTGTTATTATAGCGTTGAAAATGCCTTCGATCCCCTGGCCTGTTTTTGCACTCACACTCAGAACTTCATCATCCTTTACCCCAAGAATGTGAACTATCTCTTCACTTACCTCTTCCGGCCTGGCAGACTTAATATCAATTTTGCTGAGAACCGGTATAATCTCAAGCTCCTTCTCCATTGCCATATACATGTTAGTTAATGTCTGCGCCTCTATTCCCTGTGCCGCATCTACCAGAAGCAAGGCTCCCTCACAGGCACTGAGACTTCGGGAGACTTCATAACTGAAGTCAACATGCCCGGGAGTATCTATCAAATTTAATGAGTAAGTTTCTCCATCCTTAACATAATCCAAAGAGACTGCGCTAGCCTTTATTGTAATGCCCCGCTCTCTTTCCAGATCCATGCTGTCTAACATCTGGTCACGGAATTTTCTGGGACTAACCGCCTTTGCCTTTTTAAGCAGACAGTCAGCAAGCGTAGACTTGCCATGGTCGATATGAGCTATTATACAAAAGTTACGTATCAGCTTGATATTCAAATGAAACCTCTATTGCCTCCATTAACGGTTATTTGCCTTGGAAGACTCCCAGGTGGAAGCATGGGGGAAAATAAATCCAGATAACTACTACTTGGTTTCGTACAGGGTTTTTAACCCTGTACGAAACACTTTAAACAGTTTATTGTGCGAATGCCCTGACAACAGGAACCATCGCCTTAATCTCTTCTTCTGACAACATATCACCAAATGGTAAATAATTAGAGTTGTCAGGATTACCGTTTGTGATTGAGTTTACAAAGTCGTCATCAGTACGTGTACCCTGCCACTCTGCATCAGTAAAATCTTTAACTTCAAAATCAATACCTGTCGGTGTACCTTTACCATCTTCACCATGGCACAATGCACACTTTTCAGCATATATCGCAGCTGTGTCGATATCAGCAGCCAATGTGTTTGAAAGGCTTAAACAAAAAATTAAACCCGAAAATATAAAACATATTATTGCCTTGCTTCTCAATGTACCTCTCCTTTTCTAACAACTAAATTATAAAAAAATAAAACCTGCACTTTCAAGCGTACAGTACTTACCAGGTTAGCTCCTTCAGCCTTTCACTAAAAAGCTGCAAGGCTAAGGCTCTGTGGCTGATCCGGTTCTTCATTTCAGATCCTAATTCTGCCATAGTAAGTTCATGTTCAGGTACATAAAATATAGGATCATACCCAAAACCATTGCTCCCTTTAGGCTCATTACTAATAATGCCTTCACAACTTGCATTTACAACAAACTGTAATTTATCAGGCTCAGCAAGGGCAATTGCACAACGAAACCTTGCCGTCCTCTTTTCAAATGGAACTCCTTTTAATTCTTCTAGCAACCTTGAACATTTTTCCTCATAACCGGTATCTTCACCACAATAACGGGATGATAAAATACCTGGGCGTTTATCCAGTGCGTCAATTTCTAATCCCGAATCATCCGCCATAACACACATTTTACAAAATCCGGCCAACTCGAGTGCCTTCTTTATCGCATTATCTTCAAAGGTAACACCATCTTCAATAACATTAGGAGGATTCTCAAAAACTTCCAAATCCAGCAACCTTACTGGTATTCCGTTTAGAATCTTCCTGATCTCCGTTTTTTTATTATTATTACAAGTCCCAATTACGATTTCTTTCAATTTCAACATAATTCGTTGCGCTATTTTCCCAATGCTTCTTTTTGCATTCGGGTTAATTCACTTATACCCTTCTTTGCCTGTCCGATCATAAGAGCAAGTTCTTCCTCTGTGAATGTCTGTTTTTCCGCAGTACCTTGCAATTCTATATACTCACCATCTCCTGTTAATACTATATTCATATCAACACTTGCCGAAACGTCCTCTTCATAACACAGATCCAGTAAAGCCACACTATCTACTACACCAACACTTATAGCCGCCACGCTCCCCAGAAGAGGTTCGCCTGTAAGTTCATCATTTTTTCTCAGCCAGTTGATGGCATCAGCTAATGCAACGTATGCACCAGTAATAGATGCCACTCGTGTACCACCGTCAGCCTGAATCACATCACAATCTATCCATATTGTCCTCTCTCCAATTGCAGACAAATCTACTACGGCACGCATAGAGCGTCCTATCAATCTTTGGATCTCATGTGTACGTCCACCTACCTTACCCCGTGAGGATTCCCTTGAAACTCTTTTAGGTGTGGAACCGGGCAATAATGAATATTCCGCCGTAACCCATCCCTGACCTGTATTCCTCTTATGAGGAGGTACACCTTCGTCTACTGAAGCCGTACATATCACTCTGGTATCACCGACTTGTATAAGCACAGAACCATGTGCAAATTTCGTATAATTTCTTTCTATCAGTACCGGACGCATTTCATCCGGTTTTCTTCCGTCTTTTCGCATTATTGACCTCTATGGAAAATCTCACTATTCCTACTTACAAATAAGGAGCTTTAACAGCGCCTTCTGTACGTGCAACCTGTTTTCAGCCTGATCGTAAACTATGGAATTCTGACCATCAATTACATCATCTGTAATTTCTTCACCACGATGAGCCGGCAGACAGTGCATCACCAGAGCATCACTCTTTGCATGAGACATCAAATCACTGTTAACCTGAAAACCTTTAAAATGATTATGCTTTGTCTCAGCTTCTCCTTCTTCTCCCATACTGATCCACGTATCGGTATAGATAACGTCTGCATCTTTAACCGCCTCTTTTGGATCGCTAATCAGTTCAATGTATTTATTACTGTCTTCTGTTGTTTCAGCAACCTTTTCCAGAAACTCTGCTGTCAACTCATAATTTTCAGGTGATGCAGCAGTATATGAAACATTGAGTTTTGCACATAAAAAGGCCAATGATCTGGCAACGTTATTTCCATCACCAACATATGCAATTTTAATTTTGTCAAAACTCCCTTTTTTCTCCCTTATAGTATACAAATCTGTAAGGGCCTGACATGGGTGTGTATAGTCAGAAAGCGCATTGACTACAGGAACAGAGGAGCAATCAGCAAGCGCAACAACTGTTTCATGGTCATAAGTTCTAATGGTAATACAATCTACATATCTGGACAAAACCTTAGCAACGTCCTTTATAGATTCACGCTCACCAAGGTTTATGTCATGCTTGGTCAAATATATTGCATGGCCTCCCATCTGCGTCATCGCAACTTCAAAGGAAACCCTTGTCCGCATCGAACTCTTCTCAAAGATCATAGCCAGTGTTTTACCTGCAAGACAATGATCAGCTTCACCTTTTTGAAGAGAAGCCTTCATCTCGGCCGTCAACTTAAACATATCATTAATATCTCCAATCTTCAGATCAGAGATTGAAACCAGATTTTCACACTGCATATTTTTCCCTGTAGTCAACGACCACCGGCATAGCCTTATTTAGTCACCCCAGCATAGCTGGTGGTTTACTGTACAGATAAATTACTTAGTTATTATTTAAACGGATTTCAAGATACCATTTAAAATTCCCAAACCCTCATCAATATGTTCCTTTTTCACATTGAGTTGAGGCATGATCCTTATTACTGTATCATGAGTACAGTTCAACAGGAGCCCGGCTTCCATACACTTTTTAACAGTTTCGGCAGCAGGGATCTTAAGTTCAATGCCTATCATTAATCCAATACCTCTTACTTCTTTTATAACATTAAGCTCTTTAGCCATGTTTCCCAATTGATCAAAGATATAATCACCCATCTTAGCCGCTTTGTCCAATAAACCCTCTGCCTCGATTGTTTCAAATACTGCAGCCGATGCGGCACATGCAAGGGGATTACCTCCGAATGTAGAAGCATGACTGCCCGGCACAAGGCTTTTAGCGATCTCTTTAGTCGCTTCCATAGCACCAACTGCTGTACCGTTTCCAAGTGCTTTAGCAAGCGTCATAATATCTGGAGTTATGTCATAATGTTGATAAGCGAAATACCTACCTGTCCTTCCCATACCGCACTGAACTTCATCAAGAATCAGAAGAATATCGTTGTCATCACAAATTTTCCTCAACCCTGTCATATAATCTTTGCTGGCCACATTAATTCCGCCTTCTCCCTGAACAGTTTCAAGCATTATTCCGCAGGTCTTGTCATCCACGGCATCTTCCACCTCACCAAGATTATTAAATGAAACATACGAAAAACCCTCAACAAGTGGAGCAAAACCTTTGTGATACTTTGGTTGTGCTGTTGCCGTAACGGTTGCCATGGTTCTTCCATGAAAGGAATCCTTCATCGTGATAAGCCTATATTTCCCTTTTGGAAAGCTGTGAATTCTTGCCAGCTTTATAGCCGCCTCATTTGCTTCCGCCCCGCTGTTGCAAAAAAAACATTGACCGTTAAATGAGTTTTCAGAAATATACTTTGCAAGACGTCCCTGCGGCTCAGAATAGAAAATATTGGGCACGTGCACCAGCGTTGCCGCCTGATCCTGTGTCGCCTTCGTCACATCAGGATGACAATGTCCCAGCGAACTGACCGCCCATCCAGAGAAAAGGTCCAGGTATCGCTTCCCGTTTTCATCCCACACATATACCCCTTCACCCTTAACAAGCACTATAGGGAGACGAGGATAATTTGGGATTACATAATTATCATAGTCCTCAATTATTTTACTTTTCTTCATATTTAAATTCCCTTAAGCGGATTTCCTGCGATGTGAGGAAACTGAAAAAAATGGAAGGGTTTAATTTTGTGTGCTCTTTTTGAAGTGGGTAAATACCAAAAAGACCAACTCTCAAAACATCTAATGACCTAAACTATGATCTGGGTCCCAATCCCCTTGTCAGTAAATATTTCCAGTAACAGGGAATGGGGAATATGACCGTCAATAATATGGGCTTTCCTTACGCCTTCCCTCAATGCTGCTATACAAGCTTTTGCCTTCGGTAGCATACCACCTCTTATAATCTCGCTTTCTATCAGCTTATTTACCTCATCCTCATGTAACGTAGACGTAAACGACTCCGGATCGGACGGGTCAGTTGATATCCCATGAGTATTAGAAATAAATACTAATTTCTCTGCCTTTAAGGAACCTGCAACAAAGGAGGCTACATTATCCGCATTTACATTAAAGTTCACCTCTCCAGCCCCTTCGGCAATCGGTGGTACAATTGGGATATTATCACCTTCACATAAACTATTAAATCTTTCATGCTCTATCCCCGTAAGTTCTCCCACATAACCAAGATCATTTGACTCTGTCTTGTCCTCACTTTCGCAGACAAACTTTCTGGCCTTGATCGGACTCTTTTCCCTGTTCCACACACAAACGCCTTTTGCTCCCATTTCGTCAATTTGGTTTATAATTAATTTGCCAATCTGATTTACGAGTACATCAATAGCAATCTTTAATGTCTCTTCGTCAGTTACACGATATCCATGTATAAAAAGAGGCTTCTTTCCCCTCTTCTCCATCTCACTGCTTATATGCGGACCACCACCATATACTATCACAGGCATCATACCGATAGTCTTCATAAAAACCATATCCTGAAGGATGCTTTGAAAGGTTTTTATATTGACCATAGCACTACCACCAAACTTTACCACAACCACTTTACCCTTGAATGATTGTATGTATGGTAATGCCTCTATCAATGCCCTGGATTTTCGAATTGCCTCTTCCATTGATATGTCCTTTGTGTAACCTCTTTTCAATTTTTCAGCATCAACTTCAGGAGGAAAAATACCCTCATACAGAATATCTGAAATTTCGCTTTTCTTCGTATTTTTGCTTGTTGCCTGCAAACTCATATTTCTCTTAATAGCTTTATATATAATAAATTACAACAAACTAAAAATTATAGCTTCTAGTATATATCTGTCAAGACTAAATCATCGATTTGCCTCTATGACAATGACATATGGCCATTGCGAGAGCGTCAGAAGCATCATACTTTTTCGGCACCTCAGATAAGGCTAGTATAACCTTCACCATTTCACTGACCTGTCCTTTTTGAGCACTGCCTACACCAACAACTGCCCTCTTGACTACGGTAGGCGCATATTCAGCCATCGGGACATCTGCTGAAGCCGCACACAAGATAGCTATGCCTCTGGCCTCACCTATCTTAATAGCCGATTTTACGCTTTTTCCATAAAACACTTCTTCTAATGCGATATAGTCTGGCTTATATTCTTCTATAACTTTATTTAATCCCTCGAAAATCAATTTAAGCCTGTCCGGAAAAGAATCCTTCCTCTTGCCTTCAATTGTACCATGAGTGACGTGAGACAACTTGCCATTGATATCATCAACAACACCATAACCGGTTATCATCGTTCCTGGATCTATTCCTAAAACTCGCATAATAATAGTAAACGAAAGACCACATTCTTAAAATAAATACTTGCCGGCACCCATTAAAAGCAAACCAAACAATAGACAAGCCAGGTTATAATATTTTCTGGGATTGTGTTGATGAACAAATGGTAAAAGATCACTAATAGCAATATACAAAAAGGTTCCAGCTGATATCCCGATTGCCCATGCCAGAATATTTTCGTGCAGATTACTCAAGACAAAGAAAGCAATAACCGCTCCTATAGGCGTGGTTAACGCAAAGATTATGACGAGCTTAATAATCCTAGCTTTTTTATATCCCCCTTGAATAAGAATACCGGTAAGGGAGAGGGCAGAAGGAAACTTGTGGATTACAATCGCAAGGAAAATCATTAAACCAATATCTTTTACTATGAAACCGGCTCCCATAGACAGGCCATCTAATAAACTGTGAAATGATATTCCCAGAAAGGCTGAAACACCGATTGTATGAAAGTCACAAACATCCTCTTCACAGGAATGCACCATTATGAATTTTTCCATTATATAAATAATAAAAAAACCTATTATTATGGGTATTCCAACATTACTGCCCAGAGACGGTGTAATTGCCGGCAGCATATGAAAAAAACAAGTCCCAAATAATACACCTGCGCCAAAACTGATTATCAACCTGAAACTATCTTTAGACCAGCTTTTTACCAATGGAAGCAGGCCACCAATAGTGGAAATTGCAAATATAAGTAACAGGTACCAAAAAAACGTTGTCATACTATTCTCCATTTGAAACAAAGACTGGCATAGACGGCAATCTGTTCAATTCTGGAAAAGGCTGAAATATTCTTTTTTCAATTGTAACTAAAAAACACATTTTCCATCAAAAGTCAATATTTTAAGAACAATCGAAAATATACCTTCAACAATCCCTTACCTTTTGGTATACTCCGAAAACTTTATTTACAAGATTTGTTGTTTTATTGTTTTATCCTGTAAATCCTGTCCAATATAATATGACTACTCCAAATCTCACCATTGACCTGTGCGGGACCAAATTATCAAACCCAACCGTTCTGCCGTCCGGATTTTTAGGTACCTCTAAATCTCTGCTCAAACGGGTTGCCGATAGTGGTGCCGGTGCAGCTACCATAAAGTCGGTCAGTTTTGAAGCAAGAGAAGGACACAAAAACCCGACAGTTATCCCTTTTGAAGCTGGATTATTGAATGCAGTCGGGTACTCAAACCCCGGTGCGGAAGAGACAGCCAGGGAGTTCACAAATTTAGAAGACGTCTCAATCCCAGTAATAGCAAGCGTCATAGGCACAGAGGCGGGAGACTTCGTACGCGTTGTGGATAAGTTGTCAGCAAGTGGCTTCTCTGCCATAGAGCTACCACTCTCATGCCCTCACACACCCGGATTCGGCCTGCTGGCCGGGCAGGGAACGCCGGAAAGCACGAAGGACATAGTCTCTGCAGTCAGAAAGGCCACTAAACTGCCGATTTTCGTAAAATTATCACCTAACATACTAGAAATAGGGAACTTAGCAAAAGCTGCCGAGGACGCGGGTGCCAATGCCATAACAGCCGTAAATACACTGGGTCCGGGGATGATTATAAACATAGAGGCGCGTAACCCTGTCCTATCCTACAGGGTTGGAGGGGTCTCAGGACAGGCCCTGAGACCGATTGCAACCCGATGTGTATATGATATCTACGAGGCTGTTAAAATTCCTATAATAGGCACAGGTGGGATATCCACAGGCAGGCATGCCATAGAGATGATTATGGCCGGAGCAGCCGCTATTGGAGTTGGTACCGGAATATACGAAAGGGGAATCGACATCTTCAGTAAAATCTGCCGGGAAATGGAAACTTGGATGTCTGAGAACAATTTTAACAATATCAACGAAATGACAGGAATTGCCCATGAGTAACGGTTTTGATCAACCGGTAATGATGAAGATTGACAAGATAATCAACGAATCTGATGACACAAAATCATTCATGTTCAGGCACAATCTTGATTACAAACCCGGACAATTTATAATGGTCTGGCTACCCGGTATAGATGAGAAGCCGTTTGCCGTATCATATTACGGTGACGACTTTTTCGGAATCACAGTACTTGTGAGAGGTAAATCTACAAAGTACATGCACAGCATGGGTGTGGGAGAACAGCTGGGCATAAGAGGCCCGTTCGGGCATGGATTCAGTATTACGGATAACATTAAGGACGGCAGTGGAAACGCATGTGTAATAGGAGGCGGATGCGGAATGGCGTCACTGACCGTGCTTATTGAAAGTTTGCAGGATAACAATACTACAATACTCACGGGGGCAACTACAAAGACAACGCTATTATTTAAAAACCGTTATAAGGACATAACGATTTTTACTGACGATGGTAGTGAAGGAAGTAAGGGATATCCAACGGACGCCCTTGAAGACCTGCACAAGGAAAATAGTTACAGCATTATATACACCTGCGGTCCTGAGATTATGATGTCTAAGGTATACGAATTCTGCAAGAAACATAATATACAATGCGAGGCGTCACTGGAGAGATACATGAAATGCGGAATAGGCATTTGCGGGCAGTGTGTCTGCGACGGACAGATGGTGTGCAAAGACGGGCCGGTATTTGACTCACAGGCGCTTGGCAAGATGAGTGACTTTGGAAATTATTCGCTCTTGAAAAGTGGACAGAAAGTTTCTATAAATGATTATGGGAAATGGAAAGAGGCGTAAAGCAGGGGAATGAAAGAGAGACGAAGGAAGAAGGAAGAGTGACGAGAGACGAGGAAAGCTGATAATTAATTTACTGAACTTATTATTACTGATAATTTAATTGAAAAGGAGCAAACATGCATAAATTGGACAGGGTTACTGTTAATCCCAAAGTCTTTCAAGGTCAACCTTGCATTAGAAACATGAGGATTCCAGTTTCTCTAATCGTAAAACTGGTTTCTATAGGAAAAACACCAGAAGATATTATTTCTGATTATCCGGAACTTAATAAGGAAGATATCAAACAATCACTTGAATTTGCCGCATGGATGACTTCTGAAAAGACACTCCCCTTAATAGGATAAAAATAGGATGAGATTTTTAGCGGACATGCCTATATCTCCAAAGACAGTAGAATTCTTAAACAATTTAGGACACGAAGCTGTTAGATTAACAGACATTGACATGATGCATGCGGAAGATGAAGATATCATTGAATACGCAAGAACAGAGAAATATGTTATTTTAACAATGGACTTAGATTTTGGTGAACTTCTTGCAATTAAGAGGTTATCAGAACCTTCTGTAATCATATTCAGACTTGAAAATCCCACAGTAGTTCGCATCAATAATATATTAAACGATAATCTAAAACAGATAGAACAGGATTTAATGAACGGATCTATTGTTATCATTGAGAAGTCTCGGCTACGTATTAGAGAGTTACCTATCAAATCATAGAGAAATGTATTATTTTGAAAGAGATTTTTAATATGGAGACTCCAAAGTTTTCTACAGTTTTAATTATTACCATAATATCTCTTGCGCTACTGATCCCTGGTGTCACTCAGCCCATGCTTACTCTGACCGGGACGATTAATAAAGCAAAGATGACTGAAACGGGGATAGATATTATTGTCGATTCCATGGTTGAAAAGTCAATGAAGAGAGGTACAGGGAAGTCAGAAGAAGACGAAAGAGGTAAAGCCAAGCGAATGATAGGTATGATTACCGGAATGTTAGGGCTTAATAACATCAAAGGAGAGATTGAGGCCTACAGTAAGACAAGAAGTATATGGGGGACAGTCAAAGAGCTTTTCCGCTCCGGTAACGGTGTAGTCGGCTTCCTGGTGATGCTTTTCAGCATAATAATTCCGGTTACAAAGATCCTACTGATGTTGTTGGGTGCCTATTTTAATGCCTCAAAGAATAGCAGGAAAGCATTCCTGATAAGCAGTGTGATCAGCAAGTGGTCAATGGCTGACGTATTCGTAATAGCCATTGTTGTTGCATTCATGGCGGCCAATGCCTCTAATATGGGAGGGTTATTGAATCTGGGAGCCCAATTTGAACCTGGTTTCTATTTCTTCCTGGGATACTGTACTTTTTCAGTTCTATCTATGCAGGTACTTACAAGAAATAATAAGGCCTTGAATGATGTATAAACCTGGATGCACCTGCCTGCCCCTGCCTGTAGGCAGACAGGGGTAGGCAGGGATTTACACAAGTGAAAACAGAGAACAAAGGAAGCTATGCCTTTTAGTGGCATCTTCTACTTCAAACGAGTGTTCGCATCTGGAACATTTAATTTCCACAATCCCCTCTTATCTTCCTCTGCTTCCTGATATGCTCTCGATAACCTATTCTTGTATTTAACGTTAGGCGGTACAGTCATAATACTGGCAAAACCAGCCTTTACAATCTCCTCATTTAACATCTTACCATTTGATAGATAAACATAGCCTAACAGTCTTCCATACTTATCCCACTTCTGTACGTCAAACTCTATCGTTATCAAGTCTCCACGCTTAACCAGGCCATTTACATACGCTTTTGACTGTTTACCCATTTCGATAATCGTCTTTATATTGTATTCGCTCATGTTTTCATCTTTTTTTGCCTGCCTGTTTACTCTAGTCTCAGGCGCATCTATGCCTAAAAGCCTTATCCTCTTTTCTACTCCCCCGTAGAGAGCTTGTATTGTGTCTCCCTCTATTACCCTTGTAACTGTGGTTCTCTGTTGGGCATGAGTAACAGTGGATAAAAAGAGGGATAAAACAACAAATAGGATTAATAGCTTTCTTGTTGTGGTATACATATCTTCACTGATGCCTGCTTCTAATTTACAGTATCTATTTCCGCGTGTGCTTTATTCAAAATATCTGAATACGTCTCAAATTTCAAGGCAACCTCTTTGTCTGTCCCTCTTAAATCATCTGCCTTTAACCTGCAAATCTTACTAAGACAGGCAACAACTTCAGGTATATAGTATTCGTCAACAAAAAATTCAAGGCTTTCCATGTCGTTATCATTCATTTTTCTGCTCCCCATAAAAAGGTTAGAATTTCGCTCGTGTCATGTTCTTCGTTAACAACCATATTATACCACTTCAAGAATCAAAAAACCCTACTCAAAATGTGATTCTATACATAATGGATTTTACCGCGGAAAACGCAGAGAACACAGAGAGAAGAAGAAAGAGTATAAAAGCAATGCACAATTCAAGTGAATTAATCTTATTCGTTGTTGAATAAGAGATTGGTTATCAGGATTCACAAAAAAGCCAGTCCCTTGGCGACCGCAAACAGCACCAGGCCGTGCATAATGATAAGAATGATAAGCGGACACAGGATCCAGAGATGGGCTGTAACTACCTGATCGGACGGGCTTGAACCATTGTAGCTGGAAGTACGGTGCGGCATATAGAAATGACCGGGTAAAATCCCCTGCATCAATTCATCGACAACGCACAGCGAAGCGCCGCATATGAAAACAAGTAAGAATACCCCTCTGCCCTTGTAATCAATAGAAATGGCCTCAAACAGAATCCATGACATGACCACATACTCAGGTATGTGGATATATTTGTTAGGGTTGGGTTCTAAAGAAATAAGGCCCCAGGAGATGATCGTACAGGAATTAGCAGTATCAGGGTTATTATATTCTCTTTCAGAACCATTACCAGAATAGAAAAAACAACCCCCATGACGATGATGATGGTTATGGGAACTTTTCCTGCAATTGCAGTTGAGAAGTGCTTCACAATAGCATTATAGACAACAATTAAATATGGAAGCACGAATGTATAGACTGCCACTAATGCCCACAACAAGACTCGTAGTATGGAGCTAATTTCTTTATGTCTAGTTTGAGGGGTCATGTCTGTGCGATGGTTTCTTATGGATAAAAATGTCTACCCGCCCACCAGCCTGTCCGCCAGTTTGCTGGGCGGAGTTGTTAGACGGGAAGCTTGAAGTGAGCTAAAGTTGTTTCGTTGAGTAAGTAGCATTATCACTGGAATCTGCAGGTTCATGTTTGCAGATATCACCAGATTCAATCAGTTTACTCAAAATCCCCTTAACATGGTCAGGTTCTTTATCAAAGAAATGTGCTATCTCTGAAACAGTTACGTTTGCATGTTTTTCAACATATGCGTATATAACTTTTCTTATATTTGTTTCATAGTCTGTTGCTTTAAAATCGGTCTCTTGGATTGTATCTATGTCCTGATCCTCCTTTGAAGTGCCTGCCCTGGACCTTCGCGTTTTAGAGTCTTTCAAATCAGGATTTTTAGAAAATATGATTCTACCTCCAAAATTATATTTTTGTTTGTGGATGATAGAAGGTAGATACACCCTTTAGCTACATTACACAGTTACATATCTTCAGACAACATGCAGCTCAGGTTTATGAGTCAATTCTTTGTTCAAAATTGAGATTGCCTATTATTTCTTAGTTTTTGCTTTACTGGCAGTCTTCCTGGTCTTTGTTGTTTTTGGAGCTGCCTTTTTTACAGTTGTTGTCCTGGCGGCTAAAACCCGATCAAGTTTACTTGAAATCTCAGCTTGTTTCCTTTCGAGCCTATCTATAGAAGTCTGCATCTGTCTTCTTTTGCCTGCTTCTGAGAGTTCAGGCTTTTTTACTGGTTCTACGTTGTTTTTATCCTTTTCAGCCCGAATACGCCATGCGATTACTATAACACCTAAAACACCTAACATTAATATAATTGCGAGAAAATCGTGACTCATTTTTCTCCTCCCTAAAAAAGGTTCCAGATCACATCAAAATAGGTATAAGAAATTATAGAATTTTAGGACTAATTTCTTGTCTATAATGTTAAAACCCACCGAAAAACCCCAGTCCTCTGTTGATTTTATACAACAATAATCTGAAATGTCAAGCATTAAGTGTATGAAACGATACAGTTTATGAGATTATATTCTCTAATCCGCCTATTCTAGTTCAATATTGTCCGTCTGGATGACAAAAAGATGCAGGCTGGCGATCCTGAACCATCAATTTAAGGCATTTATTCCTTAGCTTCGCTCAATGACAAGCTTTGGGTCGGTTGGCGTGAGATTTTTAGTTCTGATAGCAGGCAAACCACTTACTGAACACTATATTTCCTGATTACTGTCCTGTATAGCAAAGTTGGCACCGTCATCTGTTGCCGGTAAGTAGGCGCCTATAGGGCACAGCACTTTACTATCCTTATCGCAGCGTATAACAAGTTTCCACAATGCATCAAGGCTTTCTTTCTCATGTTCTGATTCTGGAATTAACTTGATCCTTGATTCGCTTTCAATTGAAATCTTCATTAATAGCTCCTTTCAGCTTCTGTTCAGTACATTAGGGTTTATTTATCCTCCATTGGTAATTTATACATTTTACTGCAGATAACAATGATTTCAATTAAAATAATTGTACATGCAGATTTCCGTGATGAGAAAAACAAATCTTGCCAGTATTATATTGAAATATTTAATGATGAATGCTACTATTCAATACAGTCCTATTCAACCAACACTAATATAAGTACCATAAATCATGTTTAGAAAAAAGAAAGATAAAAAGTCGGTTCCATCAGTTCCAAAAAGCCTGGAAGTTCCTAAATCATCAGATGATAACCATAGAGGACTCAGAGAAGAAAATAAATTCAGAAAGGATGCAAATATGGCATATCAAACACCTGACTGTAAGATTACAGGTACAATCAGATTTAATGGGCCAATGAGGATTGATGGAAAGGTTGAAGGAAAAATAACAAGTGACACCGGAGAACTGGTTATTGGTGAAACGTGCACTGCCAATGCGACCATTAATACAAAAAGCGCCACTATTGAGGGTAAGGTTGAAGGAAATATCACAGCAACTGACCAAGTAGTACTTAAGAAAAAAGCACACCTTATCGGTGATCTACAGGCAAAAACGTTAGTTGTAGAAGAGGGAGTTGTTTTTGCCGGACGATGTAATGTCAAACCATGAAGTAATTTCGCATCAACTTTTTCCGCCCCTGATAAGATAGAATATTCCGCCTCCCAGCATACACACACTTACAATCAACGGCACAATGCATATTCCCATAAACAGTTCATTAAAAACCTGCAATGAAACCCCTACCCCTGAAACCCAAATCGCCGTTGCAAAATACGGTATTGCAAATACGAAGGCTGAAATACCAATAAAAATAGCCCCTGTTGCCCTATTAGACATAATCACCTCCTAACTTTTACAATGAAAAAATTATATATATTCTTTGCATCTTTAGCAGCAATACCTTTAACTTTATTCAACTCGTTTAATGAGGCATCCCTCACCTTCTGTGTGTCTCCAAAATGCTTTAATAGGTTTTTCTTCTTAACCTTCCCTATTCCAGTAATCTTATCAAGGGGCGATTCGTAATACTGTTCTTTCCTCAATTTCTTGTGATATGCCAAGGCAAATCTATGAGCCTCATCACGAATATTTACCAAAAGCCTTAGCTCAGGAGATTGCTGATTCAAAATAATCGGGTTGGCCCTGTCACATATAAAAACACGTTCATTCGATTTCTTCTTAGAACCATCATTTCCTGTATCCTTCGTCTTGCTTTTTGCAAGTGCTATAACATTTACTCTATCAACTCCAAGTTCATCAAATACCTTCCTGGCCATACTCAGTTGTCCCTTACCACCATCAATTACCGCAAGATCAGGGAAGTCATCTTCCCTGAATGCCCTTGTATACCTCCTCGTTAAGACTTCGTACATCATTGCGTAATCATCAGATTTAGAAACCGTCTTAACCTTATACCTCTTATATCTACTCTTTACAGGCTTGCCATTTTCAAACGTAACCATTGAACCGACTGCCTGCTTTCCCCTGATATTGGATATATCAAAACACTCCATCCTCTTCGGTATATTTGTCAGTGACAAATGTTTCTTTAAAGAAGCCATAACCGCTTCTATATCGTCTGCTGTCCCCTGATGAATTTTAAACGCATTTTTAGCATTATTTGTTGCCATCTCCAGCAGCTTCAGCTTCTCTCCTCTCTTTGGGCATAGCACTTTTATCTTATGCCCTTTTTTCTCACTCAGCAGCTCTTCTAATATCACTTTATCTTCACTTTCAACTGGCATCACTACCTCATCCGGAATAAATCTTGTATGCCCGTAAAATTGATTAATAAAGGAACGGAATACGTTCTTTAACGTATTATTCATAGTCGAAAACTTGTATGATGCTATATCCTCAAGGTTACCATTTCTTATAAACATTGCCTGAATCTGTATACGATTCCCCTCTCCGAAATATCCAAAAACGTCCCTGTCCACAAATTTCATCATACTGATCTTCTGTTTCTCCACGGTCTTCTCTATTGCCATTATACGGTCCCTGAACTTCGCCGCTTTTTCATATTTCATCACCTTTGCTGCCTCATCCATTTTCCTTCTCAGCACCTTCAACAACTCCACGTTTTTACCTTTGAGAACCAGTACAATCTCATTGATTAATTCCTTATATGCCTTCTCATCGATCATATCACAGCACGGTGCCACGCATTTTCCTATCTGATGATACAGGCACGGCCTCACCCTGCTTTTAAACACATTGTTCGAACATTTCCTGATAGGAAATATACTATTTATATACCTCAAAGTATCACGTACTGCCCTTGCAGAAGAATAAGGCCCGAAGTAAAGAATGCCATTTCCTTTCCTCGACTTCTTACCTTTACCGGAAGACGGCTCAACCTGCCTGACAGTAACCGGAAATGGAAACTTCTGGTTCATATCCAGCTTAATGGATACAAATGTTTTGTCATCACGCAGATTAATGTTGAATCTAGGTTTGAATTGCTTAATCAGGTTGTTTTCGAGGATAAGAGCCTCTTTCTCTGTATCCGTCAAAACAAAGTCGATGTCAGCAATCCTCTTTACAAGGAATTTAATAAACAACCTCTCATCCCCAGAACTCTGGAAGTAGCTCCGGACGCGGTTTCTAAGGTTCTTTGCCTTACCGACATATATAACTTCACTCTTTAAATCCTTCATCATATACACTCCCGTGCCTATTGGAATAATTTCCAGCTTCTTTAGTAGTTTCTTATTTTCAATCTTTATCATTTCTACATTTTGTGACTGTACAAGATGTAACGATGCAATTTAAAAGTATTTAATAATACCAGAATACTTTCCAACTACAAATCAGTTTTAATTCTTTAGACCATTGTTATAGGATTTACAAAATTTTTTATTCTTTTTTTAATGAATTATTTAATTTATAATTTACATATCTATTTATATCATTTAACCTTATCCTGTAATTCGCACTAAATGAAGGATCGTTCAAAACTCATTACCGAACAAAGGAATCCAAAGACACTCGACATTGATAGTAAATCAACATCAGAGATTGTAGATATAATCAATACTGAGGATTCGAACGTAATCGATGCCATTAATAAGGAACGCCAGAATATCACAAAGGCCGTAAACTTAATTGTTGTATCATTCCGAGCAGGAGGACGTCTGTTCTATGTAGGAGCCGGTACAAGCGGAAGGTTGGGTGTTCTCGATGCCTCTGAATGCCCTCCTACTTTCGGCACGGACCCTGAATTAGTTAAAGGTATAATTGCCGGGGGAAATGATGCACTTACAAGATCGATTGAAGGAGCAGAGGACAGACATGAGGATGGTGAACAGGCTATCAGGGAATATGGCATATCAACCAATGATACCGTAGTCGGTATTGCTACAGGCGGCACAACACCATTCGTTCACGGCGCTTTAGTCAGGGCAAAGAGTATTGGTGCAACTACCATATTCCTTTGCTGTAATCCTGACACCGATCCCGCTATTGAGGTTGATGTTGTCATCAGGCCCATAACCGGGCCGGAGGTAATAACGGGTTCTACACGTATGAAGGCTGGCACTGCAACAAAGCTCATACTTAATACGCTCACAACTGCATCAATGATAAAGATGGGGAAAGTATATGAGAACCTCATGATTGATCTTCAGGTAAAGAACGTAAAGCTCAAAGATCGTGCAGAAAGGATAATAATGACTCTTACAGATATTGACAGAGACTCTGCCGACAAACTCTTGACAAATG
Source organism: Candidatus Scalindua arabica (assembly GCA_018263435.1). Classification (GTDB taxonomy): domain Bacteria; phylum Planctomycetota; class Brocadiia; order Brocadiales; family Scalinduaceae; genus Scalindua; species Scalindua arabica. The sequence goes on from JAANXD010000027.1 coordinate 45,568, forward strand.
CAAACGGCAACGTGAAAACAGCCATCGTTATGCACAAACTACAAACAGGATATGAAGAAGCCAGTAGGAAGCTTGAGGAACATAACGGTTTTGTGAGAAAGGTACTAAAAGGTTAAGAATGCTTAATTTCAAAACTATATTAATTACCAGCATAATTTCGGTTTCAGCAATTGCCGGAATCACTGTTTTCTTTTTAAGTGGTAATGGGAGTGATACCGGAAGAAATAGAATCAAATTTAAAGAGGTAATTGTTGAGAGAGGCACGTTCCAGATTATTGTTATGGCCAACGGCATTGTAAAGTCTATAGACAGAATCGAAATTAAATCAAAAGCGAGTGGAGAAATTGTAGAGTTACCTGTAGAAGAAGGAGATTTTATCAGCCAGGGAGATCTGATCGCACGACTGGACCAGAAAGATGAGCGTGCTGAAGTAGCACAGGCGCAGGCAGATTTTGATATAGCAAAGGCAGAACTCAAACAAGCCCAAAGTACGTTTGAGCGCCGCAATCAGTTGTTCCAGGACAACCTGATTTCAGAGGAAGAGCAAGGTCAAATAACACTTGATTTAGCAGTGGCAAAAGGAAAGGTTATTCAGGCATCTACTACCCTGGAACGCGCGCAAGAGAGGCTAAGCGAAGCTGTAGTTCGAGCCCCAATTGATGGGATAATACTGCAGAAATACGTTGAAGAGGGGCAGATTATTGCTTCCGGAGTGAGCACAGTCAGCGGCGGAACTCCCATTGTTGATATAGCAGATATGAGCTCCGTATACATAGAAACCGGAATTGATGAAATTGATATCGGCAAAGTTCAAATTGGACATTCTGCTAAGGTGGTTGCAGACGCTTATCCTGAACTCGAATTTAACGGAAAAATTGTGCGCATCGCTCCGGAAGCCAGGATCGAACAGAATGTAACCCTTTTTGACCTGGTAGTGGAAGTGAAGAATAATGACGGTAAACTAAAGTCCGGTATGAATACCAGAGTAGAGATTGAAATAGTTAAGAAAGAAAACGTACTTTTAGCCCCCGCCATTGCCATGCAAATTCCTGATGTTACAGATTTGGAAGACTACCAGAAAAAAGATGTTAACATGCGAAAGATTCTATTAAAACAGGGAGATAAGTTTGTACCGCAGATGATAGAAATCGGACTCTACAATTTTAAACAAGTGATCATTTTAGCTGGTGTTGAGGAAGGAAGTATTCTGGGCGTGCCAATGACATCACGATTGAAAGATGAAAGTGAACGACTTCAGGAGCGTATAAAGCGTATAAGAAGCAGTCGCAGTTTTGGATCTAAAAAGCGTTCATCCTCATCGAAATAGAGAAATAGCCGTTAACAATGTGCTAAATGCAGCACAATTAACCTAAGGTTAGAATACACTTCCATACATAAATATCGTTTTAATATTAAATGTTGTTAGTTGTTTCTCCATCCTGATTACCTATAAATCGAATTTACTCACTTAACCTGGATTAATCATGATCATTCTTGAGAATATTCAAATGGCTTTGCAAAGCCTCAAGACGAACCCCCTGCGATCAGCATTAACGCTCACCGGTATTGCAGTGGGAATTGGTGCGGTACTCTATGTCGTTATTCTTGGAGAAATTACTCAACAAAGGATCAATGAACGTTTAGAATCACTAGGATCAAACGTCTTGTTAATACGTCCCGGCTATTCCCGCTTGAGGGGAGTTCGAACTGCTGCAATTTATACCAATCTGAAATGGGATGAAGCAAAAGAGATTAAAACGACATCGAATGTTATTACTCTTACCGTTCCAACATATACAGATCAGGGGGTTGCAGAATTCAAAGACCAGAATTGGAGCACCCGCATAACAGGAACAACACCAGAATACGAAACAATAAATAACGATCATCCCATAGAAGGGAGGTTTTTTTCTGAAGACGAGTTAAATAGAAAATCGCGTGTATGTCTGTTGGGTGCCACAGTACACGAGAAGCTGTTTGGAAATCTTTCTCCAATAGGTGAATCAATCTTAATCAACTCAAAGAGATTCACTGTAATAGGATTGCTTGGTTCAAAAGGGGAAAGTTGGCATAATCCAGATAATCAGATTTTTATTCCTCTTACCACAGCACAAGAGCGCCTCTATGGAGCAGACTACCTTACCAGCATCCTTGCACAAATGCGCTCTGCTGACGATTATGATGAGTCCCTTTTTGATATCGAAACGATCCTGAGACGAAACCACCGCTTGCGTCCTGATCAGGACAATGATTTCCGTGTTCGGAGACAGGATTTATACCTTTCAACAGTTCGGGAAACCAACATTGAAATAGCTAACTTTATCATTATTATTGCACTCGTATCTCTGATAGTCGGTGGCATAGGTGTTGCCAACGTGATGTTAGTAACTGTTACAGAACGCACTCGCGAGATAGGTATCAGGAGAGCAATTGGGGCAAAAAAGTTTCATATTCTTACTCAATTCCTTGTTGAAGCAATGATTCTAGGGATTATTGGCGGTATATTGGGAATAGTCGGATGTATGGGCTTTAATTATTTCTTTACAGGTATTGGCTTGAACATTCCATTAGACTGGATCGGTTATAGTTTTATCATTTGTTTTGGAATCGGTAGTATCGCAGGTCTGTATCCTGCATTTCAAGCTGCCAACAAAAATGTTATTGATGCTCTCAGATATGAATAGGACAACAAAATCTTTTAGTATTAGAAAAATCACCGTTTAACAACCTGAAACATAATGACAATGCTTATAGAAATGAACAACGTATACAAAACGTATGTATTGGGAGAGGTAAAAGTACCTGCCCTGCATGCTATAAGTTTGGAGGTTGAAGACAATGAATATGTGGCTATCATGGGACCGTCTGGGTCTGGAAAATCTACATTGATGAATATTATGGGGTGTCTGGATACACCGACTTCTGGCTCATATAATCTAGGCAGAAAAGATGTTGGCGGCTTGAACGACAACCAATTATCTGATATCAGGAATACAAAAATCGGATTTGTTTTTCAGACATTTAACTTGCTGCCTCGTACTACTGCCCTGCATAACGTCGAACTACCATTGATCTATTCCGGCATGTCATCCTTCAAAAGAAAACAATTAGCCATGGATGTTTTAGAGCGAGTCGGCCTGAGTGACCGCATAATGCACAAACCAAATGAGTTATCCGGAGGGGAAAGGCAAAGAGTTGCCATAGCCAGAGCTCTGGTAAACAAACCATCCTTGATTTTAGCCGACGAACCTACCGGAAATCTTGACAGTAAGACCGGTGAAGAGATCATAGAAATCATGCAAAGTCTGTGCGAGCAAGGCAACACCATTATCTTAGTAACTCATGAAGAATATATTGCTAAACAAACCAATCGTATCATTCGACTACGTGACGGCATTATTGAGGGTGACGAGAATTAGATATAATAACAGCCATGTTTAATTATGAGAAATAATCTTGTAGTAGGTATTCTGCCTGAATCGAAGAATGAGTGGGAGCGTAGAACTTCATTAACTCCAAAAGACGTTTCGTGGCTGGTAAAGAGGAAGATTCCGGTAGAAGTTGCATCCAGTCCACTCCGCATCTATAAGGACTCTCAATATAAACGTTCCGGAGCTAAAATTGTTACAAAGTTTCAAAAAGCAAATCTCCTCATCGGCATTAAAGAACCTCCTACCGACACACTGATACATGATAGTGTTTATATGGTATTCTCTCACACCACTAATGGACAGGAATATAACCGGAATCTTCTTACTGCATTTCTAAAAAAGAAAATTACACTTATTGATTATGAACATATAACCGGCTCTCTAGGACAGAGACTTGTGCATTTTGGACGATATGCAGGTATATGCGGAATGATTGATACACTGCATGTGTTTGGTCAGAAGGCAAAACTACAGGGAGTTCCCAATCCATTCTCTGACTTAAAAAGTGCAGTTCAACATGGCAGTTATGTTTCTGCCAGGAAAGCTCTTGATCAGACAGCAGACAAAATACGAAGTAAAGGTTTTGACAAAAACATTACCCCTTTTGTAATCGGGATTCTGGGGCATGGTAATGTGTCACAAGGAGCACAGGAAGTGCTTGAACACTTGGGAGCCGTTGATATACATCCGAGGGATGTGAAACACCTAACTCGCAGCCTTACCTCCCACAAAAAAACAATCTATAAACTGCTTTTTCAGCGCGAGGAAAAACTCAAGGCTAAGAAGGGAAATAACTTTTATTTTGAAGAATATCTTAAACATCCGGATAGATTTGAATCAAACATGGGAAAGCATCTGCCGCTCCTCAATATAATCGTTAATGCCAGTTACTGGGACAAGCGTTATCCACGATTGATATCGGAGACAATGCTTCGAAAACTTTACCGTACCAGGCCCGATTTTCGTTTATCAGTAATTGGTGACCTATCTTGTGATATTAAGGGAACAATAGAGATTACGAAAAGAACGACATCATCATCAGAACCTGCTTTCATTTATGACCCTGTTTCGAGGAAAATCAGCAATGATTTGTCCGACAGTGGGATTGCCGTCATGGCCATTGATAATTTACCTTGTGAATTTCCTAAAGAATCCTCAATAGAATTTGCCGGTCAAGTCCGCGACTTTGTATATCAAATAGCAGCACATGGAATTACAGACGTTACCAATCATCACGCACTGCCTGATGTCATTCGAAACGCAGTAGTCACACAAAACGGCAGATTGACACAACAGTTTAAGTATCTTAAGATGAACCGTTCGTAACGAACTAATAAATACTGTCCATAACAAGAGCAAATTATCTTACAATTCACATGAAAATATGGTAATTTCCCTTATGAGATTTATCATAATTATTCTTCTAAGCCTGATCACTTTAACTCAAGTGTTTGTGGTGTTTGCTGATAATGAAAGTAAGGGTTCAAATATGAATAACAAATCAATAGAGAAGGCTACATTTGCAGGAGGATGCTTCTGGTGTATGCAGAATCCATATGACGAACTAAAGGGAGTTGTGTCAACCTCCGTTGGTTATACCGGTGGCCACAAAGATAACCCTACCTATGAAGAGGTGTGTGCCGGGAACACAGGACATGCTGAGGCCATTGAAGTATTGTATAATCCCTCACAAATTGCTTATGATGAATTGCTCAATGTTTTCTGGAGGAATATAGATCCTACTACACTCAACAGACAATTTGCCGATGCGGGAACACAATATAGAACAGCCATTTTCTATCATAACGAGGAACAGAAGCAATCAGCCGAATCATCAAAACAGAAAATGGAGCGATCAGGCATTTATGATGACCCAATCGTTACCGAAATCACCCCAGCCTCTATGTTTTACAAGGCCGAGGACTACCATCAAAAATATTATGAGAAATGCCCTCTAAAGTATAAGATGTATAAGTCCGGATCAGGCAGAGAACAATACCTGGAAAACATGTGGGGCAAATAAGTTTGAAGTGCCTTCCTGTCTGCCAGTTTGCTAGGCGAGAAGTGAACTAAAGTGCCTAAAGATAGAATAATGTTTTTCCACAACTTTAGCTCACTTTAAACTTCCTGCCCGAATTGAATGGCAGGCGGGTAGGCACTTTTAACTTTTTATTTGAAGGAGAAATGATTGAAGGTCCTTATATCTGATAAATTGTCTCAAGAAGGCATTGATGTTCTTGATAATGTCGATGGAATTCAGATAATTTACAAAACGAATCTGGAACCGGAGGATTTGAAAAAAGAAATCAGGGATGTTGAAGCTCTCATTGTACGTTCATCAACTCAAGTTACCAGGGAGGTTCTTTCAGAAGCTAAGAAATTAAAGATCATCGGTCGGGCTGGTATCGGTGTTGATAATATTGATTGTTCTGCCGCTACTGAACGTGGAGTTGTCGTTATTAATACACCCAGCGGCAACGCCACTACAACGGCTGAGCATACTGTTGCCATGCTCATGTCTCTATCCCGCCACATTCCTCAGGCCGACAAAAGCATGCATCAGGGAGCCTGGGAAAAATCAAAATTCACCGGGACGGAGATTACGGGAAAAGTCCTGGGTATATTTGGATTTGGAAATATTGGCAAGATAGTTGCCGACCGCGCTCAGGGTCTCAGAATGAGAGTCCTGGTCAGTGATCCATTCCTGAATGAACAAATTGCTGCAAAACATGGAGTTGAGCTGGTTTCAAGAGAAACACTTTTCAAACGATCCGATTATATTTCGGTACACGTTCCTCTCAATGATGCTACCCATAACTTGATTGACCATGAATCTATTCAGACAATGAAAACCGGCGTTCACATACTTAATTGTGCCCGCGGTGGAATTGTCAATGAATCTGCACTTCTGGATGGTTTGAACTCCGGAAAGATTGCCGGTGCGGCTATTGACGTATTCGTAGAAGAACCGCCTCAAAAGGATAATCCACTTTTAAAACATGACAGAGTTATATGCACACCCCATTTAGGAGCGTCTACAGCAGAGGCGCAGGTCAACGTTGCTATTCAGGCGGCAGAACAGATTAGAGACTATCTTCAGACCGGAGAAATACGAAACGGGGTAAACTGCCCATCTATCAGTTCAGAAATGCTTAAGCTGCTCAACCCCTACCTGAAGATTTGTGATAAATTAGGCTCTTTTCAAGGACAAATCTATCGTGAAAATCAGGCTGAAGTCAGTAAATTAACAATCAGCTATTCAGGTTCAGTAACGGACTACGACACCGGAGTATTGACATCCGCGTTGGTACATGGATTCCTGAATACCATTCTGGATGCATCAGTTAATTTTGTAAATGCACTCAGTCTGGCTGAATCCAGAGGTATTGTGGTTGAAGAGAACGTTGTGCATCACGTACAGGATTTTGCCAATCAGATAATCTTTTCAGTTTCTGATAGAAAACAGACTAATCTGATCGCAGGAACTGTATTTGGAAACAAAAATTATCGATTTGTGAGATTTAACGACTTTTATCTGGAGGTCATACCGGATGGCTATCTCCTGGTTCTTCATAATTATGACAGGCCCGGGGTAATAGGAAAAGCCACTTCTATCCTTGGAGATCATAAAATTAATATTTCCCGCATGCAATTGACCCTGGAGAATTCCTTTCAACCCGGATCTGACATATCATGTCTACAGGAAGCCGTATCCTTTATTAACATTGATCAACCGGCCGATGAAACGGTACAAAAAGAACTTAAACAGTTAGAAAATATTATTGCTGTCCATCAAATCGACTTGAATTAGATTTATCAGATTTTCGAGTGTTTTAATTCGAATGGCAAATCAAAATAAGAAACAAGAAAATAACACACGACCATCCTGGGATGATTACTTCATGGAAGTAGCTAATGCTATTTCCAAGAGAGCAACTTGTGACCGTGGAAAAAGCGGCTGTGTAATTGCAAAAGACAGACAGCTCATTGTCTCAGGTTATGTAGGGTCTCCTACCGGTTTCCAGCATTGTGATGAAGCGGGACACCAGATCAAGAAGGTAACACATGAAGATGGTGAGGTTACTGAACACTGCATGCGTACAGTCCATGCCGAACAGAATGCAATCTGCCAGGCGGCAAGAATCGGAGTTTCAATATCAGGTGCTACTCTCTATACCAGAATGACCCCGTGCAGAACGTGTGCAATGCTTCTTATCAATTGCGGTATTAAAAGAGTCGTTTGTGAACGGAAATATCACCAGGGAGAAGATTCAGAGAAAATGTTCAAGGAAGCCGGTATCGAGCTGGTTTATAAATTCAATGAACACCAACAGTACTCAAACAAAAAGGAGAATAATTCATGAAGAAATCTTTAGGAGCAAAACCACTCGCCCTTCCAACACCTGTCTGGATCGTCGGGACATATGATGCAGAAGGTAAACCAAATGTAATGACAGTTGCCTGGGGCGGGATTTGCTGTTCAAAGCCCGCATGTGTCAATGTATCTCTGAGAAAGGCAACTTATACTTATGACAGTATTATTGAGCGTAAAGCCTTTACTGTAAATATTCCATCTGAAAAGCATGTTATTGAAGCCGATTATTTCGGGATTGCCACAGGCAGAAAGACAGATAAATTTGCAGCGACAGGACTCACTCCTGTGAAGAGTAAACTTGTTGACGCCCCTTACGTGGATGAATTTCCGGTAGTATTAGAGTGCCGGATGACCCATAAGGTTGAAATCGGGTTACACATACAATTCATTGGTGAAATAATGGATGTTAAGGCTGAAGAATCTATACTTGGAGGAGAAAAAGGGCTTCCTGATATTGATAAGGCTATGCCTTTTCTTTACTCTACGGGAAGCCGTACATATCACGGAATTGGAAAACCCCTTGGCCAAGCATTCTCTATAGGAAAAAAGATACCAGGCTTTAAAGATGAATCTTAGGAATTATGGAATTGGAGAATCCAGAACTGGAATCCTCCCGAAAGGGAGGACACTAACCATGGATACAAAAAACATATTTTCAGGCATTAAAAATCAATCACCTGAAGAGATATTTGAGACAATCATCAAGACAAATCAACTTAAAATAGAGCGAATTGTATCCCATGGACATGCTACTCGAAAAGGATATTGGTATGATCAAGATAACGACGAATGGGTGATCGTACTAAAGGGAAGCGCCGGTTTGATATTTGAAGGCAATCGCAAAGAAGTCATCATGAAACCTGGTGACTATGTCAACATACCTGCTCACCAGAAACATAGAGTAGAGTGGACTGATGCCAATGAAGAGACTATATGGCTGGCCGTCCGCTACCAGAGCGAAACCTGTGAAGTATAACTCTTTTTGGATAGTTACAGATTAAATATAACTTATAAAGGTAGGCTGCTATTATGAGTATCAGAGTATTACTTGTATGCAGAGAAGGGATTGCACGTCAAAAGTACCTGGATGCATGCAAGGGATTGGAAGTCTCAATAGATATCGCATCAACGTACCAGGAGCTTCTTGATTCAACTATAAACAATCCATACAATGGTATAATGATTGACGTACCAACCAAGCTTAAGGCCCTCAGTATGGATAAGGAAAGTGCCTCTAATATTTTTAATCTGTTTCCGACACTTCAACTTATTTATAATGAAGAATCCGGTCAGATAAGGACCATTTCCTCCGGACAGAGTAATTCTATAGAGACATTTAAAGAGTTTATAACCAAGCGCTGTAATTCCACCAAGGCTAGAACCATCCGTTCAGAACGGAGAAAAGCTGTTGTCTTCAACGTAATCCTATCTAAATGCAATGAAGTACGCCACGAAGATGACGAAAAAACTGTAATAATGAATATATCCAGGAGGGGTTGCTTCATATTTTCAAATCATAAATGGGAGACAGGCTCCGATGCATGGTTTATAATCAAGGAATTAACAGACCAGACACCTATTCGGGGGCAGGTAAGATGGAGGATTGGTTGGGGTCAGAAAATGTCTGTACCCGGCATAGGAATACAGTTTATAGATATTAGTGATAGTCAGTCTAAAGAGATTTGCGATATTGGCAGACTATAGAACTGAATGTTGATATGACAACTCTTTATCACTCAACAAATATTTTCACAAACCATTCGAGGAGATATGCAAGGTATTCTATATCGATGTATGCTTCAGCACTGCTGTCCACATGCAATTTACAACTTGCCGGAAATTCTTCATCGGCCTCCCAAAAGCATATGTACATGGGCACACGTGGTAAAAGTTCAAATCCGCAAACATAATCTGCCTTAATTTCGCTTTGAACTTCTACTCCTTCCAGCTCTTTACAGCGATTCTTCAGTCCATTTATATCACTGTTAAATTTTTCTGCAATCTTACTTTCTGCTTTCTGTTGAAATGCCTTGGTATGGGAGGCTGCATCATGAAAGTGTCCCAGTGAAACCCAATCTCCCGTTAAAGAAATGTTTCCTTTTCTGCGAACATAGTCATAGATTATGATCTTTGACCATGAGTCATGACAATATTGGTTGCCTTTGAACAAGCCTTCGTTACGTACCTCATACTCGTCATTCATCATTTTGAGCCTTATAACTCCCCCGCTATTCCCGACTGAGTCGGATCTAGAGCTAGCTGACAGGGTCGCCTCAGGAGACCCCTTATGGTAATTTCCACCAATGGCATCGGCAGCCTCTTTTAAGTCAACAAGCTTAATCTCTTCTTCTAATTCTTTACTTACACGCTTGTAATTATTCTCCATTGTAACTACAGACTCTTGAGTTAATGATTCCTCATCTTCATGCTTAACATAAGGACATTCTGACAACTTACGCTGTGCATTCTTCACTTTCAACGCGAACGCCATACACGTAGACTCTCCACATTCTCTACAATTAGTTCCCGGTAGTTTTTTATATATATCAATCATAAAATAACTAATCCTCACGCAAAGCCGCCGAGTAGGCAAGGGAGAGTTTCACTCCCAAGCCTCTCACAGAACCGTACGTGACAGTCTCCCGTCATACGGCTCGTGTTATTCTTGATATGCTTCAACTGTAGCCCACTTTCCAGTGATAAAACAACTCCGGGTTCGCTTGTCTTATCGTTTTGAGTTTTGCCACTGCTTTTCGGTACCCAATCTTGTGCTTCTTCCCTAGCCACTTGACCAGTTTCCGATCTATCAACAGCAACGTGTTTCTCAGGCTCCTTTTGCTATACTTACCATAATACACTATCCACCCTCGAAGTTTGGCATTAAACAGTTTGGAAATTTCCGATATTTCAACCTTCGTATTACGCCAGATATTCATCTCTCTTATCTCTGACCGTATTCTCTTCTGGTTGGATAGGCACATATGATCGATAAGCAAGGAGTCATAATCAACGACTTACCAACAACATTTATTGCTTTGACTTCATAATAATATTATCATATAATCTGTCTTTATGTCTTTATATGTCATATTTTTATAGACTATAATATGTACAATTATACCAGTAGCAATTAAATGAAAAAAACAGACAAAAAATCACCTGGAAAACTATCCAAAAACTCAAAAACAAAGAAGACTGGTTTCTCAATAGGATATCTTCTCCTTTTTCTTGTGGTTTTATATATCATTCAGATGTTCATGTCTCCTAAAGCTGGAGAAATCCCTTATAGCCAATTCAGGACATACTTAAGTGAGGGGAAGATAATTGATTGTTCTGTAGGAGAAAAAATAATCAGGGGACACTACGACAGCACATCATCTGGTAAAGACAAGCCAGTTGCCTTCGTAACTGTTCCGGTACATGACCCAGAGTTGGTTAACGAATTAGAAGCAAAAAACGTTAAGTTTAAGGGTGAAGTAGAGAATAACTTTCTCAGGAATATGTTAATGTGGTGGATTTTTCCATTTGCGATCATCGGCATAGCCTGGTTTTTCATATCTAAAAGAATTGGCGGAATGGGAAGCCCTTTTATGTCATTCGGAAAGGCAAAGATTAAATTATATGCAGAGGAAGATGCAAAGAAAACTACTTTTGCCGATGTTGCAGGGTGCGAAGAAGCTAAGGTGGAACTACAAGAAATAATAGAATTCTTAAAATACCCACAAAAATTTCAGAAACTTGGCGGCAAGATTCCAAAAGGCGTTTTGCTTGTGGGACCGCCGGGAACCGGAAAAACACTTCTGGCAAAAGCGGTTGCAGGTGAATCAGGAGTGCCCTTTTTCTCAATAAGCGGGTCTGACTTTGTTGAAATGTTTGTAGGAATGGGAGCGGCAAGGGTACGTGATATGTTTGACCAGGCTAAGCAGAAAGCTCCTTGCATAGTCTTTATCGACGAACTTGATAGTGTAGGAAGGCAACGTGGCGCAGGTTTAGGCGGTGGCCACGATGAAAGAGAGCAAACACTTAACCAGCTATTGGCTGAGATGGATGGTTTCACTTCAAATAGCGGCGTAATTATCATCGCAGCAACTAACAGGCCTGACGTCCTGGATTACGCATTGCTTCGTCCGGGGAGATTTGACAGACAAGTAACTGTAGACAGACCTGATCTAATAGGAAGAGAAGCTATCTTAAAGGTACATGTAAAGGACGTTAAGGTAGAACCGAATGGTAACCTCAACACAATAGCAAAACGGACTCCCGGTTTCTCAGGCGCTGACCTGGCAAATGTTATTAACGAAGCTGCATTACTTGCAGCTCGACGTGATAAAAAATTTGTCGAAATGGAGGAACTTGAAGAATCTATTGAAAGAGTTATTGCTGGTCCTGAAAGAAAAAGCAGGGTAATAAGTGATGAGGAAAAGAGCATAGTGGCGTACCACGAATCAGGCCATACATTGGTAGCTGCAATATTGCCTAATACCGATCCGGTACACAAGGTATCAATTATAGCAAGAGGTGCTGCAGCGCTAGGCTATACATTACAGCTTCCTACCGAGGACAAATATTTAACCAAAGAATCTGAAATATTAGATACATTGTGCGTCCTTCTTGCCGGCCGTGCTGCTGAAGAAATAGCCTTTAATGAGTTCTCTACCGGCGCCCAAAACGATCTTGAAAGAGTAACAAAATTAGCTCGAAATTATGTATGTAAGTTTGGCATGAGTAAGATACTCGGCCCACAAACATTCGGGAGACAACAAGGAAATGTCTTTCTTGGACATGACCTGGTCCAGGAAAAAGAGTTCAGTGAAAAAACATCAATAGAAATTGATTCAGAAGTATCAAAAATAATCAAAGAATCTTACGCTAAAACCAAGTCTTTGATTGAAGAAAACAAAGACAAACTGGAGCTCCTTGCTAAGAAGCTTGAAGAAGAGGAAGTATTGGAAGCCGATAAAATTCTTGAGTTACTAAATATTAAAGAGGAAAAGAAAGGTAACAATGGAAATTCAGTAGCAGAGGAAGAGACTCGCCAAGCTGAATAAGTTCCAGTTCCTGAAAACTTATAATTTTGCCAGCAAGTCTTTCGGAAGTGTAAAATTAGCATAAACACTTTGAACATCATCCTGATTCTCCAATTTTTCCATTAGAGAAACAACGCTTTTGCCCTTTGCCTCATCCAATTCGATAAAAGTGCTTGGAATCCAACTAATCTCAGCTAACTCTATATTAACACCCTCATCCTGTAACACCTTTCTAACATTATTAAAATCCTTTGTATCACAGTCAATCTGATACATTTCATCTATTGTTTGCAAATCTTCACATCCTGCATCAAGAACAAGTGTCATCAACTTATCCTCGTCTATCACGTCAATATTGATACTTATCAATCCTTTCTTCTGAAACATCCATGAAACACAACCGGACTCTCCCAGATTCCCTCCAGATCTTTCAAATATCTTCCTGATTTCTGCTGCAGTCCTGTTTTTATTGTCAGTTAATATCTCTATCAAAATAGCAACACCACCGGGGCCATAGCCTTCATAAAGGCATTCATAAAGTACGGCATCTCCACTTGATGCTCCCGTGCCCTTAAGTATTGCACGTTCAATATTGTCTTTGGGCATATTCTCAGATTTCGCTTTATCAATAGCATACTGCAACTTTAGATTCATTTCAGGGTCACCACCACCCTGCCTCGCGGCAGAAGTAATGGCTTTTGCAAGTTTGGAAAATATCTTCCCCCTCTTTGCATCCGCAGCGCCCTTCTTATGCTTTATAGTTGACCACTTGGAGTGTCCTGACATTGTTCTCTACCCTCTATTCTTTATACTAGCCCCTCTTGTTAGTTAGTAAGATTACGCACAACCCTTTCACCTGATTTCAACCTCTCCATTGAACTCTCCACCATCATCAGATGTTGAAGCTTTTCAAGTTTATTCTGGATCACTTCTCTGGCTTTTATCTCACGGGCAGTTTTATGCTTTAAAAGTGGAGATACCTCTGCTGCAGATTCTTCCCATAACTTTAAGGCTACCTCCCATTGGCCTTGTGCTCTCTCCCAATAACCGAGAGAATAATACACATCTCCTATATGTCCCATAATTTCCGGGTCTTCGGCATATTCCGATGCCTCGTTAAGTTTTTGCAATGCCAATGTTATCTTTTCATCATCGTCTTCTTCTGCCAGTTTATAATATGCCCAACCTAAACTATCAAGATATGCACCATTTTCAGGCTCTACACTTAAAGCCTTTTCTATCAACCCTAAAGCCTCGTCTAACTGTTCCCCTTTTTCTACAAAGAAATAACCTAGAAAGTTACTTGCCTGATGGTAATCAGGATCTATCTGTAAAACCTTCTCTAATTCATTTACTACATGCTTATGATCATTCATCTCATAATATATGTTAGCCAGCATAAAACGAACTCCCTTCAGCGCCTCTTCATCTTCTTTTATCACACTCGAAATTGCAGTCCTCAGAGTATAAATTGCTTCCCTCTCTTCACCCCTCCTCTGGTATATTTGGCTTAACGTAGTATACTCCCTCAAACTTTTACTTCCTTTGTTTACACTCTCTTTCAATATTACAAAGGCTTTTTCTCTCTCTAACTCTGCCTTCTCATATTGTTTTACCTTTTCATAAATATTCGACAAATTAATGCGCATAAGCCAGACATCAGGATCATATTCAATAAACGATTCTAACGTAGCAATTGCATTATCGTAATCTTCCAACTCCTCGTAACACAAAGAAAGATAAAAAATTATAGGCTCAGAATGAGGGCTGGCTTCCCTGGCCTTGACAAACTCTTTTATTGCTGCATCCATTTTCTTTGCATCAGCATATATCTGGCCAAGCTTGTAGTGGATTTTTACAGGCTCATCTGCCAGTCCCTGTTCAAGTATTTTCTTATATATATTCGTTGCCTTTTCTATGTCACCATTTTCCATATAACTATTTGCCAGGCGATGCAACATGTCAGAAACAAAGACCGTATCAACTCCATCCATTACAGTAGAGTTAGCACGTTCGTATTCTGAAATAGCTGCTTTTCCATTACCTTCACTTGCATATATATTTCCAAGTGTATAATGAATACTGAAATCATCAGGTTTTAATTGTGCGATTTTTTCAATATGAAGCAAAGCTTTTTCCTTTTTGTTCGACTGAAAGAAGCAAGTAGCTAAATAATTGTGTATTCTTTCAGCATTTGGATTTGTCTGTAATGTTTTCTCAAAAAACACTATTGCCTCTTCCCAACGATGATCCAACATTAGATAAAACCCCGTACAGAAATTCATATAAGCCTCTGTATCCTCATGCAACAAGAAGTTGTTTTTGCTGTTTTTGCGGGATCCGGCTGAAGTTATTTCACATAGGAATGCAAAAATGAATACAAAAGACAATAAAACTATAGTTTTTGTTTTCGACATGTTATGCCTCAATAGGTGTGTGTTTTTCTTATGAAAGACAGGATATAATACTCCTTCACAAGTTTTAAAACTATCAATTATTATTTATGTATATCAGAACTTCTGTAAACAGAATAAGGGTTTTGAGCATAACTAAAGTATAACCTTATTGAGTGGATATTCAATTATTCCTTCCGCACCAACCCGTTTCAGTTCAGGAATAATGTTTCTAACTACTGACTCGTCCAGTATTGTTTCTATAGCATACCCTGCATTTCCTGAAAGCTGAGAAATAGTAGGAGTTCGCAAAGCAGGCAACTTCTCTAATAAGGCATCCAACCCCTCATTTGAAATATTCATTTTCAAGCCAACTTTGTCACGCGCAATGATGGCTCCATGAAATAATATTGCCAGATTTTCAATCTTTTGCCTCTTCCATGGATCTTCCCATGATTTATGGTTAGTAATGAATACTGTAGCAGATTCAGTTACTGTCTCAATAATACGTAGTTTATTAGCCCTTAAGCTACTACCGGTTTCTGTCAACTCTACAATAGCGTCAACAAGGTCTGGTGCTTTGGCCTCTGTAGCACCATGTGAAAATTCAACCTCTGCATGTATACCCTTCTCCTCAAGATATTTCTTAGTAACATTAACCAACTCTGTTGAGATTCTCTTACCTTGAAGATCTTCCACTGATTTAACAGGTGAATCCTCTGGAACAGCAAGTACCCAACGAACTTTTGTTAACTGCTGCTTCGCATATACCAGTTTCTCCACACACCTGACATCAGCACCGGCCTCTTCCACCCAGTCCTGCCCTGTCAGGCCAGCGTCTATAATCCCTTTCTCAATATAGCGAGCCATGTCCTGCGGACGGATTAACCTTACCGACATCTCATCGTCATCAATCGACGGATAGTATGATCTACTGCTTACATAAACCCTGTAGCCTGCATTCTTCATCATACCAATTGTAGATTCCTGCAAGCTTCCTTTTGGTAAGCCGAAACTCAACTTCTTCATAATCTCCCTGCCTCTATTTTCTGCAATTTTATTTATCTTCAGTTACTGCTTTTTCTATTAATTGTAAAATATGGTTACTCTTCTTTTTTGTCTCATCCAGATAAAAAGTCAAAGACGGCGTGTTCTTCAATTTTAAATTTGAAGCCATTTCCGACTGTATAAATCCCTTTGCATGTCTCAGGGCATCTAGAGTTTTTTGTTGTGATCGTTCATCACACGGGATTGAAACATATACCTTTGCCATTCTAAGATCTGGAGAAGGATCTACTCTTGTTACTGTCACCAAGTCTATCCTGGGATCTTGCAACCGATACAAAATAATCTTACTGATCTCCTGCGCAATTACTCCTTTAACCTTTTCTAATCTTCTCGTCATGGCCCTGTATAACTAAATCAAGTCCAATTCGTAATCAACTAACTCTGCCTGTGGAAAGAAACGGAAGGAGCTTATAATTGACGACAATTTACTATTAACATATTGTCTGTCTGTTCCCACCATTGCCACACCAATCTTTGAGCACTTGTAATTATCTTGATCTTCTATTTCAGAAACCGAAACATTGAACTTATTCCTGGTCCTGTCTTTTAAGCTTTTAACTATACGCCGTTTGTCTTTTAAAGAATGTGAACTTCTCATTACAACTTTAATGCTTAATATTCCTACAACCATGATATTTCGAAGCACTTTAAGCGCCAAAACTACCAACATGTTGTCGATGTTTTGTAAGTTCTTGAAGTTTCAATAGTTAAAATTCGAAATATGAATATCGAAATACGAAACAAATCCAAAATTCAAATTTCTAAATGTCCAAAACCAAAAGATGTTTTGTGGACTTAAATTCTTTTGTTTCTAAAATTGGAATTTTGGTGATTTGAAAATTGTTTCGAATTTTGGATTTCGTGCTTCGAATTTATTCATAAAAAAATATTTCCACTGAAAGTGGCTTCTTTTCTAAGCTCGTCTTTGAAATAAATTTAGTCTCTTTACTAATAACTTGCCCTGTGTGAGTCATTCCTTATTCAAGGTACGTGCAACATGCTGAATTTCATATGACTCTATTATATCATCTACTTTTATATCATCAAATCCTGCAATCTTAATACCACATTCATACCCGGCCTTTACTTCTTTTGCATCGTCCTTTACAATTCTTAATGTAGCAATTTTACCATCGTATAAAACTACGCTGTCTCGTATCAGCCTTACCAGAGAATTGCGCAATACCTTGCCACTTTTCACATAACAGCCGGCAATATTACCTATCTTCGACACCTTGAAGACCTTTCTCACTTCAATACTTCCTAGAATTTGTTCAACTTTATCAGGAGTCAACATTCCCTCTAAAGCATCTTTAATATCGTTTGTAGCATCATAAATAACTTTATATAAGCGCACATCTACCCCACACGTTTCAGCAAGGGTCCTCGCCCTATCTTCAGGAACAACATGGAAACCAATCACTACTGCATCAGAAGCATCCGCGAGCAGGATATCAGTTTCTGTAATCCCACCAACACCACTATGTAAGATTTTAGTCCTGACTTCATTAGTCGAAATTTTTTCCAGTGATTTCTTAAGTACCTCTACAGAGCCTTTAAAATCAGCTTTCAAGATTATATTAATCTCTTTAACTTGCCCATCTTCTATCTTTTGATACAGATTATCCAATGTAACATGTTGACGGCCAGACAGAGACACTTCTCGAATCTTTCTTTCTCTTTTCGCCGCAATCTCTCTGGCCTTTTGAATATCCTTAATAACGTAAAATTTGTCGCCTGCCTCCGGACAGGTTGACAACCCTGATATCGCAACTGGCGTTGACGATCCGGCTTCTTTTATCACTTTTCCATGATCATTATATATCGCTCTCACCCTGCCAAATGCCTGACCACAAAGGATAATATCACCTTGCCGCAGTGTACCCTCTCTCACTAAAAGGTTTGCAATAACACCCCTACCTTCATGGACATGTGCCTCCAGAACGATACCCCTGGCCGGCTTCTTGAAAACAGCCTTTAACTCTAATACCTCCGCTTCCAATAATAACCCATCCAGAAGAGTATCAAGTCCTTGTTTAGTAACAACAGAGGTTTCTATCATTTGAACCTTCCCGCCCCATTCTTCAGGGTTCAACTCCAAAGCTGCCAGCTGCTGCTTTACCTTTTGCACGTTTGCCTCTGGTTTGTCTACCTTATTAATAGCCACTACAATCGGTACATTAGCCGCACGTGCATGGTTAATAGCTTCTTCTGTTTGCGGCATTACTCCATCATCAGCCGCAACTACCAACACAACCAGATCTGTAGCATTTGCCCCCCTTGCCCTCATAGCGGTAAAAGCTTCGTGTCCCGGAGTGTCCAGGAAAACAACAGATTTCCCATTTGTTTCAACTCGGTAAGCGCCTATGTGTTGCGTAATTCCACCGGATTCAGAAGCTGCGGTATCCGTCTTTCTAATACTATCGAGCAGAGAAGTCTTTCCATGGTCTACATGGCCAAGAAATGTTACTATGGGAGCCCTTGGCATTAAATCTTCTGCTCTGTCAACCTCCTCTTCAAGTGAGAATTCTTCTTCATCTTCTTTTGCCTGTTTCAGCTCAACCTCAACACCATACTCAATACCTATCATTTCAATGAGTTCACCATCTAAAGCTTGATTTATAGTAGCAAAAATATTATGGCCAATCAGTAACTTTGATATTATATCTCCGGCTTTTACGCCCAAAGCCGCTGATACATCTTTAACTGTGGCAGGCAACTCTATCGTGACCTTTTCTTCCTTTTCCGTCGGCTGTACAGAAACTTTCTCTTTAGATACTACTTCTTTTGTACGTTTATCAAATCTTCTGGGTCTCTTTTGTTGCGAAACCTTTGTCACCTCTTTCCATCTCCCCTTGATTAATTCTTCTCTCGCCTTTTGCTTCCAGAGCGGGATTCGCCTCCGTGCAGTTGGTTCCGTTTCTTTAGAAACTTTCTTTACGGAACCTTCATCTTTCTTTTCGGCACTTGCCTTTTTGGCCTTAGGAGTTTCAGGTTTCTCTTTAACGGCAACAGCTTGTTCTTCCCCTTTTACCAGTTTATTGCGCAACAGATCTACCTGTTCATCTGTCAGAGCATTTGCATGGTGTTTAATATTTACAAAGCCATACTCTTGGCACTTTTCGATTAAAAGACTGCTTTTAAAACCCAAATCTTTTGCCAGTTTATTTATTCTTACCATAACAAAAACAAAATTTCCTACGACATTTTTTACTTATGTCTATTTTTCTATCTCTTCGCTAGCAACATCTTTATTTGATGTTGTTTCTTCGGCCTCTTCGTCTCCAACTTCTTCATCTAACACTGCTTCCTCTGTTTCCTCTGTTTCCTCTGTTTCCTCCTCAGTTGTCCCACCGCCCTCCTCACGCTCGCGTTCACGTTCCAACTCTTCTTCTGTGATTATATCGATATCCCAACCTGCCAATTTTGATGCAAGTCTTACATTCTGTCCTCTTTTGCCTATAGCCAATGAAAGCTGATCGTCCGGAACCACTACAGTTGCAACATTATTTTCTGGTGATAGCAAAATCCCCGTAACTTCTGCCGGCTTAAGAGTATTAGGCACAAAAACTTCCAAATCTTCATCCCAACGAATAATATCTATCTTCTCTCCGTTCAATTCATCTACAATGTTCTTGATTCTTGTTCCTCTTACACCCACACATGCACCTACACAATCCACATTTGGTTCTTCCGAAAATACGGCAATCTTAGTCCTATAGCCGGCCTCCCTCACCAAACCTTTTACTTCAACAATATTCTCAGGTATTTCCGGTACTTCCAGCTCAAAAAGCTGTCTTACAAAATTGGAATGGGTCCTCGAAAGTAAGATTTTAACTCTATGACCCACCTTTTTCACTTCTGTAACAATACATCTTACCCTTTCACCTGAGCGATGATATTCGTTGCTGATTTGCTCTGATTTTGGAAGATATCCTTCAGTCTTACCGAGATTTATAATTATGGTCGGCCCTTCAAAGCGTTGAACCATACCACTAACAATTGTGCCTTTTCTGTCTACATATTCATCATAAATAACATCTCTTTCTGCTTCCTTAATTTTCTGAATTATCACCTGTTTGGCAGTCTGAGCATTTATTCTTCCCAGATCGGAAAGGTCTATTTCCTGCTCTCCCTGCATTGCCGTAATCTCTCCTGTCTCCCTGTCAATCTCAATCGAAATCGGCTCGCTGGTTTTCAGATGTTTTCTCGCAGCAGATTCCAGAGCAGATTCAATACCCTGAAACACAATGTCCTTGTCGATATCTTTGTCTTTATGTAATATGTCTACTAACCTTAATAAGCTTTCTTTATCCATTTAACATCCTTCTAATACTCTAAAAAAAAANGCGGGTAAACTCCCACTTTTTCTGTAACAACCTGAACAGCTCCAATTATTCGAGGACCACTTGTGCTTACTTCAATTAAGATCTCTCATCGAATTTTCATCAACCCAAATAACATAAGATAAAGTTATTAAATGTGTTAGGAACTTACTCAAGGCTGTACAGTTATAACCAAACTTTTCTAAGGTTTTAAAAGTAAACTGCTTCCAATTTCCCAAAAGTTTGATGATAACAAGAAATGCTTTATTGTCAAGCGCATTTTTGTTTCCTGGTTTCTCTAAGTAGTTCCTACAAGGTAATTTATTAAGATAAGTATTTGACATAATCTTTTTTTCTGATAGACTAAATTCACTCTTTAATAGCACTAAAAATTACAGAAAACACATAGTTTTTTCATCTCTACAACAAATAAAATCAACACAATCATAAATTGGTATTATTAATAGATAATTATGATTCTTTTACCTACAATCTCGTTCAGCAGATAGGAGCTTTCGGTACAAGCATAGAAGTAGCTAGAAATGATAAGATTACTATTTCGGAGATTGAAAACAAAAAACCAAGCCACATAATAATTTCACCCGGGCCATGCACCCCAAAAGAAGGGGGCATATCCAACTCTGTAATTGAGAATTTTGCAGGAAAAATACCAATATTAGGTGTTTGCCTGGGACATCAATGCATTGCATTTACATTCGGAGCTGAAATTATGCGGTCAAGAAGGATAATGCACGGCAAAACATCTATGATACATCATGATAACAAAACTATATTCCAGGGACTAACTAACCCTTTTGAGGCCACCCGTTATCACTCTCTTATCATCAATAAAGAAACTCTGCCGGATTCCTTCGAAATAACGGCATATGCAGATAAAGACGAAATAATGGGCATAAGACACAAAGAACTTCCTTTAGAAGGAGTACAGTTCCATCCAGAATCTTTTTTGACCGTACAAGGGTCTGGTTTAGTTAAGAACTTTTTAGACCGGTAATTCTCTAATACGGATACCGTTTAAGAAATTTATGAAAAGCTTTATAAATCAACTGATAAAAACCATTGATGAAAAGGATAGCTGTTCTGTTGTAGGGCTTGACCCGCAACTGGAATATATACCTTTAGAAATAAAGAAAGCTGCTTTTAAGAAAAGAGGAGACAGTCTGAACAGTGCCGCCAGAGCAGTTCTCGACTTCAACAAACAGATAATAAATATAATTCACAAACACGTGGGGATCGTAAAACTCCAAATTGCTTTTTATGAAATGCTCGGACCCTGGGGGCTTAGAGCGTATTCCGACACAATTAAGTACGCTAAAAAAAAAACCTGTTAGTCATTGGAGACATAAAAAGGGGAGACGTTCCTCATACCGCAGAAGCCTACGCCAATGCACATCTCGGCATTCTTAAATCCAATGATTCGAGAAAAAACTCTTTTGAAGTAGATGCCGTCACTGTCAACCCTTTCCTGGGAACAGACAGTATCCTGCCTTTCATCAAACTGGCCGGAAAGAATGGCAAAGGAGTATTTATCCTTGTCAAAACCTCCAACCCCTCATCTAAAGAAATCCAGGATTTAAAATGCAACAACAAAACAATCTATCAAATAGTTGCAAACCAGGTAAACAAATTGGGAAAAGGTTTAATAGATAAAAGCGGCTACAGCCCTATTGGCGCTGTGGTTGCGTCAACAAATCCAAAAACTACCAACAACCTTAGAAATATAATGCCTAATACATACTTCCTTGTACCCGGATTTGGTGCGCAGCACGCCAGCTTGAAAAACATTGCGAAGTGCTTTAATCCCAATGGCTACGGCGCAATAGTCAACTCCTCCAGAAGCATAATCTACGCATACAACCTCTCACCATGGAAGGAAAAATACGGAACGAAACACTGGGAATGTGCAGTAGAGGAAGCGGTTATAAAAATGAATAAAGAACTAAACGATGTGATAGGGAGAATCTGATGAATCGAATAATTTGTCATTTTGAAAGATCTGACCCCTGGCTTTTACTGAATAAAATTTATCTTTGATTTTTCTTCCTTCTAATCCCTCCACAAGAAATTACTGCGAAAATGGACGAAAATAAGCCCACATTATTCACAAAACATTCTAATTTCAGCAAAAAACCTTTGATTCATATTGGATGTGTTCTTTTCTATAGCTTTAATTTGGCCATATGTTATAATAATAGTTATGAAGAAAATGTCCTTGATAAAGACCAATCCGTACTTGAAAGACCCTGAACTTGCCAAAGCTTTGCTCTTTCAATCAGTATCCTCCTCAACGGCAGTTGAAGGAGTCCTCACTAAATATCCCAAGCTTTCCAAAGCTATGGAAAGAAACCTCAAAGAAGTCATTTCCGTTCACGATCCCTCAGCGTCTTACGAACTACAGCGGTAAATACCTTTTCCATTGGCTGATAGTCTCGTTCCATGCCCTCATGGACAGCTTTAATATAGTACTTCTTCCCTTTGCCTGTCATATTTCTGAAATCCAGAGGCGGCAATTCTGCTTGCAGGGCCATTAAAGTAGCCAGCATTCTTGCTACTCTCCCATTACCATCTCGAAAAGGATGTATAAGCACCAGTTCCGTATGGACTATTGCAAGTGCTTTAACTACTTCCTCAAGAGTCTTAAAGCGACAAGGAGTATATTTATGGAGTGGTCCCTTTTCAAACTCAACCATCAATCTGGAGATTTGTGCTGGAAATGCAAATGGAAAACCACTTTTGCTTATCGCCACTTGCCGGTATTTTCCGGCCCATTCATAAATACCACCCAACCATAGATTGTGAATCTTACTTATGTCTGAAGCTGTGAAACGATGGTCAACGCTAAAGACATTTGTCAACTCTTCAATAGTTCGTATTTGTTCCGCTTTCTCATGTCTGTCTATTTCACGCTTGCTTGTTATGCCAAGCTTGTTCTTGAGCACTCTGCCTTTTGATCCCGGCTCAGTCTGGTCTTCTATAAGATGTGAAGTATCGTATCGTTTAGATTTTTTCATATTGTTAAGATTACTGTCACTCATAATAACTTTTTTAATAGCCTCTGTGACTATCTCAATCTTTCAGTTTTACCTGTAGTTGACCAGGTACTTGTTCCATCTCAATTATCTTTATACTACCGTCCGACTTAAATAAGTTTTTGATTGCGTCACGATAATGTTCAGGCATTTCATATCCAAGAAATATGGAATCAAGAACCATAAAGCGTTTCCATTTAACATTCCTTTTAGAATCATCACCATCTAGAATCTCTGTTACAATACGATACTCTTTCTCGTATGCCCAGTCTGAAACCTTACTGAAAATAATATCCTCAATATATTCTTTATATTTGTCCGCAAAATCTTCTATTTTTATTTCAACATATTTTCCTTCATAAGATACCGGTCGTACCTTGAATGCATCATTTCCCGTCATTCTAAAGCCTAGGCAGAACCCTTTGTGTTTATCTGCATAATGAGACCACATCAACATATTGTCATTGCTACCAGCCAGACATAGGACTCCGATCTCAGTGAGAGCTTTTTCAAGCTTCTTCCGGTACTCTTTAATTGTGTTATTCTCTTCAGCGTTTTTACAGGCGTTAAATTTCTCAGCCATAATCTCTACGCCAATCTTTGCAGGCATTTTGAAACTTTTAGGCAAGGATTCAAGAATATCGAATCGGCAGTCAAATGGATCGTTAAATGATCGTGGATCAGCAAACCAAACTGTTTTATTTATTAGGCTGGAAATAGAGTTTGCAGATAATGTGCTATACTTATATAAAACATCTGGAATCTCTTCTTTATTATTCATTTATCCAAAATACCTCTGCATAAGGGCGTTGAAGTGGTTGTCCATTTCGTCTAATGACGCGCGCATTTTTTGTTTTGTTTGTTCGACTTGCTTAACTATTGAAGCGAATTTGTTTTGTAATTCAATTGGCGGCAAAGGAACATCAATCCTTTTTATATCTTGAAGTCCTAGAAATTGCTGCGCACCGCCTAAAGATGCTTTTCTCAATATCTCAGCCCTAACGAACTCATAATTA
>JAANXD010000028.1 GCA_018263435.1 Candidatus Scalindua arabica
CACGGTTTGCCACATTTACAGGTAGTAATGTTACACTCAAAAACTTTAAAGACAAATCAGACAAGTATACAAACCATGTAGTAACAGTGCATGGCGCATTTATTCCTGACGCTCCAATGAAATCCTACTTCCTTTTTCTTGATGACAAAGGCGATGAATGTAAGTACACACTTGAAGATATGATCGGGGATGAAGAATTAATCTTTAGAAATAGCCATCTGTTCTGGGCAGGGGCTTGTAAGCTTGGCATGTCCGCTGTTACGGATGGAAAAGACATAATCGGCCTTGTGAGGACATTAATACAGAAGGGTGTCCCGTCAGTTGTTATGGGATTGACAAATCTCGATGACAGAGCAACCGCTCGATTGCTTGACAATTTTTGCCAGGTATATGACGGCAATAACAAGGCTAAGGGCTTAAGCGAGGCTATCAGGCAGTTGCGGAAATGCACCCTCTGTGACCATGCCAAAAAGAGCGGTGATAGTATTGATGAGCTTAAACAATATTTCAACGCACAAAGTGATGAATTTGTATTCGACAATCCATATTTCTGGATGCCGTTTGTTCTATATGGAGATTTTAGATAGCAGTTGGCAGTTGATAGCTACAATAACTAATGGTTTTCTTGTATAAAGAACTTTTATTATTTTATATCATTTTTTTTTGGCATTTTTGCTTTTGCCGAACCATGTCCACCATGTTCGCTTAGTATGAAGCCAGGGTCAAAGCTTCATTTTTCAATTATCCGGAAAGCCGGAGACAGCGATCTTATTCTTAGTCTTTTAGCAATTTTCATAATATAACAGCAACATAATCTTTTTAAGCCAAAGCATTCCTGCATACTTATACAGCATAATTCAGGATTTCAAGTTCTGCTTTAGTATCAATCTTGCCAAAAATAGAATCTAAATCTATTTCTTCCATGATTCAGACTAAATAATGGGAGATTTCTTTACCTCATACTAAGGGTCTATTATTGTAACTACTCCCTTTCCACGGAACATGATACTCAGGAACAAATTCATAAATCATGTATCACATTGGTAATTTCATCGAAAATGAAATTTAAAGAAGGCTCGGCAATTACAATATGGTCGTCTTGTTTGTTCAGGGGGTGATAATGCCAACTTTCTAAGTTGTCATAACCGAATATCCTTTGATTATCTTTGATTAAGCTGAAATCATATCTGTTGTTTTCTACATTTGCATAAACATCGATAAAGATTGAAGGAGTGATTATAATACGTATGCTTACTTTGTCTATTCTCTTATAAATCGTTTCTATTTCTGATTGCGGCAAATATTCATGTTTTAGCTTTATAAGCTCTTCCATAAAATCATCGATATTTGCATGCATGATTAATCGTTAATATCTCTTAAGGTTCCCAACCACTTTTCCCTTTCGGATTCAAAACCTTCCCATTCCATAAAATCTTTCTCTACCTGGTGAGAACGTTTATGTTTTATTGCCCCTTTTTCCCAGGCTGTCTTGAACCCCTTATAATCCATCCTATATTTGGCCTCAAATCTGAATATTTGCTCTTCACATTCCTTGAGTCGCATAAGTGCGTTGGTTTCGAGGAGATGGAAAATCTTTTCATCGATTTCCTTCCCTTCAATGATCTTTAACTTATCATACACTTTTTCAGAAATGCTGAATGGTTTCATACTCTTCCTCTGTCTAAATTATTTATCATTAGCAATATAGAGATTTAATACTAAAGTTAGACAATACTATCAGAAATGATATTTACAAGTAAAATATATTCCTAAATTGTAACCTGGTTTTTATTTCCCAATTGTTTGTAATGCTCTGAGGAAAGCAGGAACTCAGGAAAAAACCTTTATGTAAGATAGCTTATCCACATCATTAGATGTTTTATCGTTTCTGTTAATTCTTGTTCTAAAACTTTCATTTTTTCCCTTTCCATTTTCCTTTATCATATTCTTTATGTGTTAAAAGGTATTTACGTATGAACAAATCTTTTCTTAAGTCTGGCAGTCAAACAACCACCGCCAAATGTGGTAGTTATTTGACTGGACAAGGTTTTAATTTTGGATTAATTGGGTAACGACCAGCCTCTCTTTCGAGAGGAGTCCAGTGTTGGAATCCTCTCGAAAGAGAGGGGTTACTCCATTAATTAGTTCGAACATGTTTGCGTGAAAAATAGTCTTTTGTCAAGCTTATCACTACACCGCTAAGGGCAACAAGGGCGATAAGATTTGGGATCGCCATTAAACCTAATGTGATATCAGAAAAGTTCCAGACAAATTCCAACTGAACTATTGCTCCTACAAAAAGAGCAATCACATATATCCAACGATAAGGAGGAATTGCTCTGGGACCAAATAAATATTCTGCACAACGGTCTCCATAATATGACCAGCTTATGGCAGTGGAGATGGCAAACAGTATCAACCCAATCGCTACTATAACCCCACCCACATACGGAATTCCCGCATTAAAGGCATTCTTTGTTAAGACAGATGAATCTGCAATACCAGACCATTCTCCGGTAATAATGATAACTAATGCCGTCATGGTACAGATAATCAGAGTATCAACCAGAGGCCCCATCATGGCAACCAGTCCTTCACGTACAGGTTCTTTTGTCTTTGCGGCAGCATGGGCAATTGGAGCGCTTCCGAGTCCTGCTTCATTAGAGAAAGCCGCTCTCCTTACTCCCCACGTTATCGCATATAACACGGTTGCTCCGGCAAAACCACCCGTTGCAGCAGTTGGAGTAAAGGCGTGTTTGAAAATCAGATAAAATGAATCTGCTATCCTGTCGTAATTCCAGAATATAATAAAGAGCGCCCCCGCAACATATATTGAAGACATAACAGGTACAAGCCTGCTTGCAACTTTTCCAATCCTTTTGATACCGCCGATAATCACCATGCCCACGATTATAGAAATCGCAACTCCAAGGATTGCCTTCAGGAAACGCTTTTCCGGTATAACCGTAGATATCTTATCATCACTTAATCTATTAATACTGCCATCACCATTTACAAACCCGAGTTCTTCTATTAATTTACCACCGTTTGTATCTATAAGCGTAAATTCATGTTTGCCATCTGTATAATCTGTAAAATCAATACTATTATTGTCTGTAGCTACCTCTGCGAATACAGAATTTGGAGAATTTGGAGAATCTGCCGGATGAAGGTTTATTGTATTTAACAGATCACCAACTGTACCTGCCCGGGAAATATCAATCTCGATTGCCTTGCCATCTCTCGTCTTTATGATAAAGTCTGTACCCTCCTGCACGCTGATTTCTGCTCCATTATTCAGCCTGGACAGTGGAGTATCGTTGTAATATTTTTGTGTAGCAAATTGATCGGTAAAGGCGATGGTCATTGAATTTGATTGAACCATGTTACCACCGCCAAACGTGGCTATCAGTCCACAACTGGCAAAGAGTATGGCCAGCCATTTGAATTTCCTGCCCATTCCCCTCTCAATATAATACATAGGGCCGCCACTTATAGTACCGTCATCATGAACGACACGATATTTCTGTGAAAGAGTACATTCGGCATATTTAGTAACCATGCCGAAGAGTGCGGCTACCCACATCCAGAAAACTGCTCCCGGACCACCAGCATGTAAGGCGATTGCTACACCAGCAATATTACCAACACCAACAGTTGCAGAAAGAGCCGCACAGAGCGCCTGAAAATGGGTTATCTCTCCCGGATCATCTGGATTATCATATTTGCCTCTGGAAATTGCTATAGCATGACTAATCCTTCTGAATTGTGGAAAGATGAGCCTTATGCTGAAATACACACCGGTACCTACAAGCAAAATAACCAGCGGCATGCTCCAGATGTAGCCGGCAATCTTTCCCAGGAATTCAGTTGCTTCTCCCAGCGCTGTAAAATTCATAAGTGGCAATTTAACGTTCAATCCATCCACCCCCAACTACAATATCTCCATCATAAAAGACAGCCGCCTGACCCGGTGTTATGGCGCGCTGCGGCTGCTTGAATTCAACCCTGACACGATCATCTTCCAGAGGATAAATTACGGCCGGAGCTTCGTCTCCCTTATACCTTATTTTTACCAAAGAATTCAATTCCTTTTCCAGTCTTTCAATCGTAATCCAGTTTACATTACCTACTGTAAAGGTGTCCCTTAAAAGTTTATCCGCAATTCCAACCGTTACTGTATTCTGCGAAGGATCAATATCAACTACATATCTTGGCTCGCCGAATGCGATCCCCAATCCTTTCCTCTGTCCAATGGTAAAATTGTGAATGCCATCATGTGTACCCAGAGTGTTATCATTTGTATCCTTTAACAAACCGTTACCAATCTCGGAACCCACCCTTTCAGTGATCAAATCACTGTAACTATTACCGGTAACAAAACAAATCTCCTGGCTTTCAGGCTTGTCCTTAGTCTTCAGGTTAAGGCTGGAAGCCTTTTTGCGAACCTCAGTTTTGGTCATATTCCCGAGTGGAAACAATGCGCGGGATAACTGCTGCTGATCAAGAGAGAAAAGGACATAAGACTGGTCTTTATTCTCATCTATTCCCTTTTTCAATACATATCTGTCATTGAGCCTGTCGATCCTGGCAAAGTGACCTGTAGCTACACAATCAGCATCAAGGTAATCCGCAAATTTAAGCAATTTACCAAACTTAAGTTCCTGGTTGCAGATTATACATGGGTTGGGAGTCCTCCCTTTTAAATATTCATCACAAAAGTATTCAATAATACCATTAAACTCATCTTCGAAGTTAATGACATAAAAGGGAATTCCAAGAGATGATGCAACATTTCTGGCATCTCTGGCGTCTTCAGCACTACAACACGTTGCCGTCTTTCTGTCTGGCGCAGATACCGTTGTAGTATTTCCAAGACGCATAAATAAACCGATTACGTCATATCCCTGTTCAATTAAAAAATGAGCGGCAACGCTGCTGTCAACGCCCCCGCTCATTGCTATTACTACTCTTTTTCTCATTATTCTTTAACGTAAAGATGAAACTTCTCAGACCTTAAGAGGGGTTGGGGTGAAACATAGTAAAAATACAATCAGCATTAAAATCCCTATACATTTGCGCCTGAAATCAAGCTGTACAAATGGGTCTGCCGGTGGAGGATGCTTGAATCCAAACAACAAAAGCATAACGGCAAAAATAATCCAACCCGGATAAACAAATAATGTAAAGATACAAAATGCACCAATACCCGCCTTATACACAATACCACTATACTTTCCCAATAAAGCATAAATGATGTGCCCTCCATCAAGCTGCCCGATAGGCAGTAGATTAAGTGCAGTAACAAAAAGCCCTGCCCAACCGGCAAAAGCAATTGGGTTTAAAATAATATCAAAACCCTCAGAAACTTCACCCACCATCATATTTGCGAAAAAGGAAAAGAGTATAGGTTCACCCAACCCCAGGTAACTTGTCGAATCCTTGGGAATAGGATGCACTTCAGAAAGACTCAGGCCTATAATCGTAATCGGAATCGCAAAGATCAGACCCCCAATCGGACCTGCCGCCCCAATATCAAATAAGGCACGTTTGTCAGGGATATGACCCTTCATCTTAATAACGGCACCAAATGTACCGAAGGGAGGAAGCGGCACTGGAAGGAAAAATGGCCATGTTGCATCAACACGATACTTTCGGCACATAATGAAATGTCCCATTTCGTGTGCAAGCAAAATCGTCATAATACAAATAGAATAGCTTGGGCCATTTATTAAATAGGTAGTGAAAGCAGTCGCAATAAAGAGGATAAAATTTATCCTCGGTATACCAAAAAAAGAAGGCGTAGAAAGGAAACCCTTTATAGCGCCTCTGATGGAAGTTTTGCCATTCATAATCTATAAAATCAAACTTTTTCTAATCATCGTAATTTGTGATAAACTTAAGCCAATTTTAACTTTACATTAAAATGTTGTCAAGCTAAAAGGGATTCAAAGATTGAGGGATTGAAGGATTCAGGGATTGGGGAATTACGGGTTACGAGTTGCACGTTACGGGTTAAGGAATTGAGACACGAATTTCCTGCCCGAACTGATTGGCAGGCGAGCACGAATTACGAATTACTACTGACTACTTGCCTGTTGAAATCTGACATGCCATAGTGCAGCAACGTCACACTTTTGTGTCATGACACACTTTAAATTAATACAAACCCATGCCGCAGCACTTTCATAAAGACTGGAAAAGCGGAAAAGCACTCTATAGTTTCAATGTCTGACCTTTCCAGCCGCCTCATCTACTCCAACTATAAATTCAATAATACATAGGATTAGAAACCGGCATCAGAGAGAGGCTTTGTTAGTCTGGTAATTATTCTGACAGTTCAGGGATGCGGAACAACAAACACACTCCACCTAAAATACTTTTTACAAAAAAGCCCTTATTAAGTATAATCTGAACACTTATAACATTCTTGATTAGTATTCCAAGCCAAACCTTCAGGTACAACCTGTCGCCTGAGGACGACCCTGTGCCAGCTCACAGATCCGACTTTGCCGGGATGACATGGGGGCAAGTGGCTGGCAAGCCTGACCTACCAAGCATCTATATTATTGAGGTAATTAAATGAGTAACAATGAAAAAATACTTGTAGTCGACGATCTTGAAGACATGAGGGTTCTCCTTTCAGGTGTCTTGAAAAAAGATGGTTACAACGTAACAGTGACCGATGGCGGCTTGAGCGCCGTTGAACTTTTCCGTAAAGAGCTTGCTGATGCAGTAATTATGGACATAAAGATGCCAGGAATAGACGGAATAGAGGCTATGAAGCGTATGAAGAAGATAGCCCCAACGGTACCTATTATCCTGATGACGGCTCATGGAAACGTAAGTGCAGCCGTACATGCTGTTAAGTCAGGCGCTTACGACTATGTCACAAAACCATTTGATAACGAAAAGGTACTCATTACACTTAAAAATGCCCTGTCTGAACTTAAACTGAAACGCGAAGTAGATGCCCTTCGTAGTGATGTCAAAGGAAAATCTTTACTATCCGGTCTAATGGGTTCCAGTGATGAGATAAAAGAAGTTTATGACCAGGTGAATCGTGTGGCTCCCACCGATTTTACCGTTATCATATACGGCGAAACAGGTTCCGGCAAGGAACTGATAGCCAGGGCGATACATAATCAGAGTTCGCGAACAGAAAACAAGATTGTTACAATTGATTGTGGTGTAATACCTGAGAACTTACTTGAAAGTGAACTCTTTGGATATGAAAAAGGTGCGTTTACCGGGGCTGAAAAGAGAAAGGAAGGTTATGTAGAGTTAGCGTCCGGAAGCACACTCTTCCTGGATGAAATAGGTAATCTGTCCCTACAGATGCAGGGCAAATTATTGCGTGCAATAGAGGAAAAAAAGATAAAGAGGTTGGGTGGAAAGGATGATATCGAAATTAATGTGCGTATCATTGTTGCAGGTAATGAGAAGCTTGGCGAACTCGTAAAAGCCGGGAGTTTCAGAGAAGATCTCTTTCATAGATTGAATGAATTTACTATAGAGATACCTGCCTTGAGGAATCGCAGGCGGGATATTATATACATTTCCAGACGTTTCCTTAATGAAATTAATGTAGAGCTGAACAAAAACGTCACCGGTTTCTCGACCACTGCAATAGAGGGTTTGTTCAACTATGAATGGCCGGGTAATGTAAGGGAGCTGAAGAATGTGATTAGAAAAGCCGTACTATTGTGTTCTGATAATACAGCCATAGAAGCCAATGATCTGGCAATCAGTGAGCCAAAATTGAAGATTGATCTACCTGACACTCAAAAAGAACAATCAATAGATACAAAAATAGATAATTACGATGACCTTTCATTGAAGGATATCGTAAAGAAAAACATAAGTAAAATCGAAAAGGACGTAATAACGGACATCTTGAAACGTACTGGTGGCAATAAAAGCAAGGCAGCCAGAATGTTAAAAATAGATTACAAGACAATGCATTATAAGGTTAAGGAATATGGTATAAAAGTTTAAGGGGACAGGCTACTTTTTCGTAGTAAAGATCAAGTCGGGTTTAAGTTAAACCCTTCAAGAAAAAGTAGCCTGTCCCCTTAAACTCAAAATACCTTACCCAGGGCATCACAAGGTATCGCTTTGACACCAGGTATAAGAGCCGATGTTTTTTCCTGTTGTCTGGTTGGTAAATGGACTAAAAAACTATTTACCGAATAATTAGAAATGTATTCCCTTAATCGCTTTATCGGATAGGCCATTTGAGGGGTTATAGTGCGGGAAGCCTTGGCTTCAAGAAGAGTCAATTTGTTATTGCCTGTTGGAATAAGAAAATCAACTTCCAGTCCCTGCTGGTCTCTGAAAAAATAAAGTTCTCTTCTTTTTCCGGAATTATATTGCTTCTTAAGTATTTCAGATGCAACAAATCCCTCAAAAACAGGCCCAAAAAAGGGTGAATTATATAGCATTTGCCTGGATTCAATCCCCAGAAGGTGACACAACATCCCTGAATCTGTAAAATACACCTTGGAAGACTTAATAATTCTCTTTCCAAAATTCTCATAATATGGAGGTACCAGAATAATTTGTGAAGTAATTTCAAGGATACTCATCCATTCAGAAATGGTTGGAACAGACACACCAAGAGGAGCAGCCAGGTCTGTACGATTAAGTATCTGGCCGACACGGCTTGCCAATATTGATAGAAAGCGGCGAAACACGGCTAAATCCCGTATCGAACTAACCGCTCTTACATCACGTTCCAGATAGGTCTGAATGTATGACCGAAACCACATATCCGCTGCGGTTGGTCTGGCAATTGGTTCTGGAAACCCTCCTCTGAAAACCGAAACCTTTGCCGTTTCTTCCTGAGAAAATGGCAAAAGTTGAAATATTGCTGCCCGGCCTGCCATGGACTCACTCACACCTTGCATCAGTGGCGCTTCCTGTGAACCTGTCAAAAGCCACTGTCCATTTTTATGAGGCGATTGATCCACACGTGAACGAATATAATTCAGGATTTCCGGAACATTCTGGATTTCATCAAGAATAGCCGGCGCTTTTATCGTATCAATATAAGAACGCGGATCACTTCTTAAACGGACAATGATATCCGGATCTTCAATCAAATGATAAGATGCGTGAGGAAAACACTTGCGCAGAAGTGTTGTTTTGCCGGAACGTCTGGGACCCGTCACAATTATGGACGGAAAATGTTTTGCGGCTTTGTTTAGTTCAGAGGTTATTAAGCGCGGAACATATCTCATATTGAGAATAATAAACTAACACTTTAAATATGTCAAGATTTAATATAGTATAACAGTTTAAATAAGGTGCCTAGATTTTTTCTAAGACAAGCTTAGAAAAAAGCCGCTTTCAGCGGGTTGTCATTCATCAATCTTAATTCGAATAGTATAGTCTTTTTAAGCCTTTAGTATTTTACTTTAACGCAGAGGCGCAGAGGGCGCAGAAGGGTATAAAGACTGTCGCCTGGACTTATTAGTAGAAGATAAGGTGATTGTAGATTTGAAAGCTAAAGAAGACTTATCAACGATAGATAAGCCGAAATTTCTGACATATTTACGGCTTAGTGATAAACATTTAGGTTTAATAATCAATTTTCAGTTTAAGCATAATAAATTTAACAACTTATAAAACATCGACAACGTGTTGGTAACTTTGGCACTTTACACTTTAGTTCACTTCCCGTCCGAACGGCTTGCCGGGCGGGTAGGGGAAGTTTAAGGGGACAGGCTACTTTTTCGTAGTAAAGATCAAGTCGGGTTTAAGTTAAACCCTTCAAGAAAAAGTAGCCTGTCCCCTTAAACCACAAACCCGCAACCAGCCCGACATTGTCTTTCTGGCGGGTAAGCATAAAACCATAGAATCCATTCCATGATTATGAAAAATATTCCATAGACTATTTTCCATAGCATAACAAATACAAACATCTATCTCATTGTATCATAGTATGTTACGATTATTATATTTTTTGGGCATGCTGTTCGCTTTATACTATCCAAGTTTTCGTATCTAAATCTGAAATTACAATTTTATGCCTGTTGCCAGACCCGATTTTCGCAGCAGATACTTACAAGTCCCTTTTTACACAAGGAGGTTATGTATGGGCTAGAAAAACAGCATTTTTTATGAGTCAGTTTATTTAGTAATTTTAATTTTATGTATGGGAAGTAAAACGGGGAAGGCAATATGAAAACAATACAGTCTAAACTTATTGTAGTATTGGCAATTTTTTTAACCTTAAGCATAGTTGGAACATGCATCACCATCTCTTTCCTGGACAAGCAGAAGGCTGATGGTGTTGTAATCAATCTTGCGGGAAAACAGCGAATGCTTACACAAAAGATGTCAAAGGAAGCAATTGCACTGAGTCAGGGTACAGGCTCAAAAGAATCTCTGGAAAAGACAGTCAATTTGTTTGATAGGACCTTAAAAGGCCTGATCTCAGGCGACACCGGACTCGGACTCCCACCAACAACAAATATTCAAATCGTCAATCAGCTCAACCACGTTCAGAAACTATGGAAAGACCTCAGGGTAAATATGGACGTTGTATTGGCAAATTCAGCAGAAACGACTGCTGCTCTGACATATCTGAATGACAATAATATTACATTATTGAAAGAGATGAATAAGGCAGTAGGTATGCTGGAGAAAAATTCATTTGATTCAAAGACGGTAAACCTCGCAGGTAAACAGAGGATGCTTACACAAAAGATGGTAAAGGAGACACTGGGACTTGTGCAGGGCAGTACATCAGCTGATACAGTTAAGGGTACTTCCAACCTCTTCGACAAGACGCTCAAGGGGCTTATTTCAGGTGACAGCGATCTGGGATTGTCAGCAATGCCAGAAGGCGCCATCCTTGCACAATTAACGAAATTGCAGGGTTTGTGGAAAGATTTTAATGGAAGAGTAAGCACAGTACTGAAACTTGCTCCTGAGACGAATAATGCCCTGGCCTACATAAACGGAAACAATGTAGAACTCTTGAAAGAGATGAATAAGGGCGTAGGAATGTACGAAAAACAGTCAAAAGAAAAGGTAGCCACGCTTACCTGGATAAGCATCATCATTGTAGGGGTAACAGCAATAACAGTACTTATGACATGGTTCATAATAGTAAGGCCTCTCATAAAGACACTTAAGGAAATCATTGATAATCTGACGGGTGGTTCAGATCAGATAGCAGCCGCAACGGAGCAGATATCTGCCTCAAGCCAGAGTCTTGCACAGGGTTCTTCTGAACAGGCATCTTCACTCGAGGAAACCTCTGCATCCATGGAAGAGATGTCGTCCGTAACAAAACAGAATGCCAACAATGCTGAAGAAGCCGCCAAGCTCGTAGAGCTGTGCAGCTCAGCTGCAGATAACGGTAGCAATGCAGTTGGTGAGATGACCAATTCAATGGAGGACATAAATACAAGCAGTAAGAAGATAGCGGAGATTACCAAGGTGATAGACGGTATAGCGTTCCAGACAAACCTTCTTGCGCTCAATGCAGCAGTTGAAGCCGCACGTGCAGGTGAACATGGCAAGGGTTTCGCCGTTGTAGCAGAAGAGGTGAGGAATCTTGCCCAGCGTAGTGCGACTGCGGCAAAGGACACTACATCACTGATAGACGACTGTGTTGCCAAGGCAAATAATGGGGCTCAGATTGCAGGTAAAGGCAGAGAGGCGCTTGAGGAGATTGTTAGTAATGTTAAGAAGGTAACTGATTTAACGAAGGAGATAGCGAATGCATCAGGGGAACAGTCTGATGGAATTACCCAGGTAGGCAAGGCAGTACAGCAGATGGACGAGGTTACTCAGCAAAATGCGGCCAATGCAGAAGAGAATGCATCAGCAAGCGAGGAACTGGCCTCGCAGTCATTAAACCTCAAAGATCAGGTCAAAGCATTAGTCGCACTGGTTAGTGGTACATCTGATGGAATATCGGATACTAGCGGAAAGTCATCAGTACCTGTACAATCCAGGCAAGTATCACACATACAAGATGATAAACCGGCCGGTAATGGCCACGGCACAAAAGAACCTGAGGCGTTAATCCCAATGGGAGAAAACAGGATTGCGGAACATGATAAAAGCATGAAAGATTTCTAGTAACAATTCTGTAGGGTGCAGAGTTGGGCAGGTTGCTGAAAGACCTGGAGTCCTTCCGAAAGGAAGGCAAAACCCTGCTTTCGCAGGGAATCCAAGTATGAAAATGTTTATTGGCCGAATTCCCCACAGCTCCTCGCCCCCTTATCCCTAAAAGGGGGATTATGGGGGATTCGGCTTTCTTTCTCCTATGTGGGGATCAAGGAGTAAAGCTGCGGGATACACCTGTAAATTGCTGGTTTGAGTATACGTAATTGTTTTCTCAATATCATTATAAAATAGCTAATGTCTTGCTGAAATGAAAGAGCGTGAACGATGAAAGAAAAAAAGATTATACTTGTTGAGGATGACCCGGACCACGCAGACCTGATACTCGACATATTCAAGACCGAGGATGTCAAGAGTGACGTTGTCTTAATTAGAGATGGAATGGAAGCCATAGACTACTTTCAGGAAGCAGATCCATCTAATCAAATAGCACAATCAAATGTTGAGGGTAATAATGGAAAACATCTTCAAATTGATCTGGTCATATTAGACCTTAATTTGCCTAAGGTCGATGGAATGAGCATCCTTAAATTCTTGAAGAAGAATTCCAGGTATTGTTCAATCCCCGTAGTTATTTTATCAACAAGTTCTGATCAGAGAACGATTGATGAAGCGTATAAGAATGGAGCGAATGGTTATGTTATTAAACCTCTCTCTTATGATGAATTTGTAGATAAGATAAAGATGCTGAGGGAGTACTGTTCTGATAAAAATACATTGCCTCTTCAAATATAGCCACACAAAGCTAAACTCAGTTATGTCACCCTGAACTCGTTTCAGGGTCTCTTAACATATCTGTATATAGATTCTGAAATAAATTCAGAAGACATTTTGAATACTTGTATTTCGCAACAGATACTAATTAAATATTGTTACACAACATTATTATGAAAGACAACGAAAGTAAAATACTGATAGCCGATGACGATGAAACCTTTGCACTGGCAACAACAGATTTGTTACGCAGGGAAGGATATGAGTGTTACTCCGCCCCTGACGCAATGACTGTTATTGAAACACTGAAATCGGTAAAGTTCGACCTTTTGGTTTCAGACATTAATATGCCCGGAAACAATGATTTAGAACTGATTAAAAAACTGAAGGTAATTGCAGAAGGGCTACCCATCATACTAATAACCGGCAGCCCACAATCTGACACACTTATCCAGTCCCTGAAGCCTCCGGTAACAACCTGCCTGAACAAACCACTCGATTTTGAAGAACTACTGACACATATCAGAAGTTCGCTTGAGAAGTAACGACTTTCTGTGGAAGAAACACCGTATTATCATGCCTGATCCCTGACTGCCGTCAGGCAGGCTGGTAGTGGATTACACGGGCTGGCCTAGCCTTTTATTATCTGAATTTTGACTTGATAGGTTGTTAAAATTTGATATATTTTACCTAAATTGATTGCTTTAAAGGCAATAATCATACTTCGGGGTTGATGTAAACCGGCATGAGCGAAGATAAACGAATTTAAAAAGGCAGTCTTTCTATATGTCACTAAAAACCAAATTACTCATATTTACACTCAGCATTTCACTGATACCTATTTCCATAATCACAACGCTATACTACTACAATACGAGGAATACAATCAAGCGGCAGACACTGGACTGGCTGACGGCTGTTGCAGAATCGAGAAAGGCCCATACAATATCCTTTCTGGATGGAAAAAAGGGACGAGTCGTAGATTTCAGCTCTGATGGTTTTATAAGAGACAGCCTGGAGATAATCTCCCACAGGGGGAGTCTGAATCATCTTGTCTCTGACCTGAATAGACACCTCAAGGTAAACAAGAAGCCTCTTGATTCTCATATTGTGGCAATAGCGGTTGTGGACATGAACGGCAAGGTTGTTTCCTCCACCAATGAGGAGATAATTGGAGCAGATGTGTCCAAACACGATATATATGTCAAAAGCATAAGAAATGCTTACGGTGAAACATATGTTGGCAATACTTACCGCTATTCCTTCCTGGATGAAGATTGCATATTTGTATCTGCACCTATTACTGGCAAATATGGGGGTAAAGAAATTGGGATAATTATTAATGCCTATGATCTGAAATCTCTGAGTGAGATTACGGCAAATCGTGTCGGTATGGGTGAGACTGGAGAGGTCTATATTGTTAATCGAGACAAGAAAATGATAACGGAGTCAAGATTTATTGAAAATGCTATCTTTAATCAGGTGGTTGATACTGAACCAGTGCGTAGGATTATCGAGGATGATAATAGTGGAATGACGAGCATATATCCCGGCTACAGGGGTATGCCAGTTGTTGGCGCATCGATAGATATACCTGAGTACGGTTGGATACTTCTGGCTGAGGTGGATAAGGTAGAGGCCTTTGCCTCTATAATGAGATTGAGGATTTATACTATTATTCTCGGAAACATAAGCGCTATAGTTGTTATAACAATTACAATCCTTCTTTCAAAGAGAGTAACAAGGCCTATTCAAAGATTGGTAGAAGGAACAAGGAGGATAGCAAATGGTGACTTTGCTTATAGGATTGTAACAGAGACTAAGGACGAGATCGGATATCTTGCCGCTTCTTTTAATGATATGATATTTCAACTGGAAGTGTCGGAGAAGCAGATCGAGGATTATGCACTTAATCTTGAGCAAAAGGTCGAAGATAAATCAAGTGAAGTAAAAAAGGTGAAAGAATATACAGAAAACTTGATAGAAACGGCGCAAGACGCCATTATAAGTATATATGAAGATGGAACAATTAATGTCTGGAACAAATCTGCGGAAAAGATCTTCAGATATTCAAAGAGCGATATCATTGGGCAATCGGTATTAACCATTATTCCCGAAAAGTATAAGAAACGGCATCAAGCAGGGCTAAAACGATTTTTGGAGACACAGAAACCCGTAATTATTGGTAAAACTATAGAATTCACAGGACTGACAAGGGAAGGGTCTGAGATACCTATAGAAATGTCTTTGTCCTGCCAGGAAATTGAAAACAAACGATACACCTTTACGGCAATCATCAGAGATATAACAGAAAAGAAGAGAGTAGAAGCAGAACGTAAACGCATGCTCGATGAGTTGACGTATAAGAATAAGGAGATGGAGCAGATTATATATGTGACCTCACACGACTTGCGGTCTCCACTGTTAAATATACAGGGTTTCAGCAGGGAATTGGTGAAAGACATTGAGCAGGTACGCCAAGAGCTAAATGAAAACAACACATCTTCTGCCGTTAAAGAAAAGCTTGCCGAAACTCTTGAAGAAGACATCCCTGATGCACTTAAATTCATCCTTGTAAGCTCATCCAAGATGGATACATTGCTCTCGGGGCTTTTACACCTTTCACGTATGGGTCGTGTAAGACTTGACATCAAACGACTGGATATGAACAAACTTATATCCAATGTTATAGGAGCACACGAATATAAGATTAAGGAAGCGAAAGTAAGATGTCAGATTGAAGAATTACCATCGTGCAGTGGTGATGAGGTGCAGATTGATCAGGTCTTTTCTAATCTTTTAGACAATGCCATGAAATACCTTGATAGTGACAGAGAAGGCTTAATCAATATTTCAGGAAAAAAAGAAGATGAACATATTGTATATTGCCTTGAAGACAATGGGATTGGCATAGCAGAACAACATCAGGATAAGGTTTTTGAGATATTTCACCGCCTTAACCCCGGTGATAGCGTAGCTGGAGAGGGATTGGGGCTGGCCATTGTTCGTGGGATACTTGACCGACACGGCGGAAAGATATGGATCGAGTCTGAACCCGGAAAGGGGAGCAAGTTTTTTGTGTCGTTGCCTGGATAAGCAGGGGAAGCGGCAAATGACACGGCTGATCTATGTTTCTCACGTCTCACTTTTTTCCCTTTGAAGTATTATGCGATGGGATTTTCCGGGTAGTCAACAAATTATAGTAAGTTCCCCCTAACCTGGACGAGCCAGAACCAAACAGGAGTTATTAAATTACAAATCTCAAATCACAAATTACAAACAAATTACAAATTACAATGTCCGCCTGCCTGTCGGCAGACAGGAATGACCAAGCTGAGCTTGGTTCTATCGAGCTAAGCTCGATGACCAAAATCAGTTTTTTTTGGAATTTTAGATTTCTTCATTGGAATTTGTTTGTTATTTGCCTGCCTGCCGGCAAGGCAGGGATTTTGTTATTTGGTGCTTATCAGACATCCTGAAAAACTCTATTAATAAATATTTTGCCAAAAATGGTCAAAAAACTTTCATTAAGGGACTAATAAGCTCTGTGATCTCTGCGGCTTTGCGTGAGAACACTTTTTTCCCTTTGAAGTATTATGCGATGGGATTTTCCGGGTAGTCAACAAATTATAGTAAGTTCCCCCTAACCTGGACGAGCCAGAACCAAACAGGAGTTATTAAATTACAAATCTCAAATCAC
>JAANXD010000029.1 GCA_018263435.1 Candidatus Scalindua arabica
TGGCTTTTGTCGGGGTATTAGTGGTTACAGGCGTAGTGTCAGCGAAAGAACCTATTG
This sequence comes from Candidatus Scalindua arabica, assembly GCA_018263435.1. Taxonomy (GTDB): domain Bacteria; phylum Planctomycetota; class Brocadiia; order Brocadiales; family Scalinduaceae; genus Scalindua; species Scalindua arabica. Next base: position 58 of record JAANXD010000029.1, read on the forward strand.
ATCCCATAATGCCCGTAAAGGATATCAATCTGGCTCAAGTCGAATTAGGCAAGAAGTTGTTTTTTGATCCACGATTATCTAAGTCGGGCTTTATATCGTGCAATTCCTGCCATAACCTGAGTATGGGCGGGACGGATAATCTAAAAACCTCTGTTGGTCACAACTGGAAACAGGGTCCGATAAATGCACCTACTGTACTCAATTCAAGTATGAACCTTGCCCAATTCTGGGATGGACGCGCTGAGAACCTGAAGGAACAGGCCGGTGGTCCCATTGCCAGTCCGATGGAGATGGCTTTTACCCACACGCTGGTGGTTGACGTTCTAGAGTCAATTCCTCAATATGTCACCGAGTTCAAGCAAGTGTTTGGTACCGACAGCATCAATATTGATCACGTAACACAGGCAATTGCCGAGTTTGAAAAGACACTGGTAACACCAAATTCTCGCTTTGACCAATGGCTGCTAGGTAAAGAAGATGTCTTAACCGAGAAAGAACTTGGGGGTTACAAACTCTTCAAGCAGAGCGGTTGTGTTATATGTCACAAGGGCGCAGCGGTAGGTGGCAACTCATTCCAAATAATGGGTGTGATTGAACCCTACGAGACCAAGAGCGCAACTGAAGGATTGAGCGCCGTTACCGGCAAAGAATCAGATCGTTTCAAGTTTAAGGTCCCGACTCTGCGTAACGTGGAGTTGACTTATCCATACTTTCACGATGGTGAGGCGGAAACTCTGACTGAAGCCGTAGACGTCATGGGCCGCTTGCAGTTGGGCAAAGAGTTCACTCAGGATGAAAACTCCAGGATCGTCGCTTTCCTCAAGACGCTTACTGGTGATCAGCCATCTTTTATATTGCCCACGCTGCCTCCGTCAACGGATAAGACTCCACCACCAAAACCATTTGAGTAATTCGCCTAAAGGGTTATCCTCAAAAGACTGCCCTCATCCCCTTGAGGAAACCGTAGGCTAACGTATATGGGGGAGATATTTTAATAGAAGAATACATCTAACTACATTAACGAAAGGACTGAACCGTGAAAAACATAATATTAAAAAATACTTGGGTTACACTGCTGACTTTTGCCACGATGCTGACTGCTCTATGTGTGGTGAACGCGAAGGAAGTGAAAAAACTGGAATCCAGCTATATGCCAGTAATGGTTACAGAATCATTTGCGGCAGTTAGGGAACGGGACATAGCAGAAAAGTTAGAAGTGATGAACAAACACATGGCACTGCTTAATGTACGGTACGATTTATCAGGAAAAACTGACCCGATTGCTAAAATGTCCGGTGGCAAACTGTTACCGGTTGGACCAACCGCAAAGTTAAGCAGTGGGATCCTGGGAGATTTTAGGTGCAATGTCACCAGAAGAGATCAAGCAGAAAAATATATTCCCATACCCACCGCTTCCACATGTCAAGCATGCAACGGGTGGAATGGTCGTTGCTCCGATGCAATTGAAAGCTCACCCTGAACTCGTTCGCTTTGACGTAGATTTCGACTTGCCGGAAGCTTATTTGCCGGAATTTCCACCACCACTATACCTAATCTCACGCCCAGGTCTGGGAGATGTTTCCAATGGAGTAGAGATAACAATCAACAACTATTACGAGAAGTTGAACGGCATACTCACGCCGTTTCAGTTGGAAGGCATGCGTCTTCTGGTTACGCCGGTGGCACAGCAGCAGTTCAACGTGACGGAAGACCGTAAGGCGGACAAAGCACAGGATGCCGTTTCCTGTTTTAGTTGTCACACCAACGGCCACACAAGCGGCGTCTTTCATCTTAATCCGGACAACCGTCCCCAGGAAACACGTTTCCGTATCGATACCGTCAGCCTACGCGGTGTGAATATACAGCATTTTTTCGGCTCCAAGCGCGCTTTGCGATCGTTGGAGGACTTCAGTGAGGTTGAGGCAAAAACAGCATATTTTGATGGTGACCCGGTTATAGCACTGAAAAAGGGTGCTCGTCGTTTTACGCGGGAGGAAATCGCAGCTATGGCTGCAATGCAGAATATGATTGCTTTCCCCCCTGCTCCAAAGCTGGATATTCAGGGCCGTTTGAATCCGGAGAAAGCTACAGAATCTGAGCTGCGCGGCGAAAAGATTTTCTCAATGGCGTGTGCCTCCTGCCATCCGGCTCCATATTATACAGACAATCTCGCGCATGATCTTCAGGTGGAACGCTTTTACGATGGGCGCGCCGAGGGCATGATAAAGACCTTTGCCCTGCGCGGGATCAAGGACTCGCCTCCATACATGCACGACGGGAGGTGTCTGACACTGGAAGATACAGTTGAGTTTTTCAACCTGATTCAAGGGCTTAAACTATCAGCCCAGCAGAAAACTGATCTGGTGGCTTTCATGCGAACGCTATAGGTATAATGATCGGAGTTGTGTGAAATGTGTCAGGTCAGGAATGGCCTGACACATTACTATTTATATTTTCTATTTTTTGTGTCTAGATTGTTTAATTACAGTATTAATTATCATTCTCTAATTTCTTAATTTTCTCAATCCTTCTTTTATGCCTCTCTTCATTACTGAACGGTGTCTCCAGCCAGATCTTTACTAACTCTTTTGCCTTATCAATGTCTAATGTTCTGTTTCCTAAAGATATTATATTTGCATCGTTATGTTCCCTCGACATCCTGGCGCTGTACTCATCGTAAACAACCGCTGCCCTGATGCCCCTTACCTTATTAGCCACTATTGCCTCACCCTGACCTGACCCGCCAATAACTATCCCTCTTGTATCCGGACCGTTGATTATATCTTCTGCTACTGCCTTAACAACCGGCCAGATGAAATCAGGATAATCATCGGCTTCATTAAATTCATACGCCCCCTTATCCTCTACTTCACAACCCATCTTCCCAAGAAAGCCTTTAAGCTCCTCTTTCAACTCAATCCGGCATGATCTGTACCAATATATATTTTCATAAATATCTCTATTATAATATCATTAAAATGACGTAAGTTGTTATTCTTGAAAAATATGTTGTTTTGCAGGGGCGTATTGCAATACGCCCCTACTCCTGAATATTTTTCTTTGCGTCTGCGCCTAGTTTATTATGATTTATTTTAATCAATGATCAATACCTTCGCACCACGAATCTTCTTTGCCTTTAGCTCTGCCAGCGCCTCATTTGCATCTTCCAGTTCAAATTCCTGTACTTCAGGCTTTATGGGAATTTCCGCTGCAAGCTTTATAAACTCACTGATATCACTGCGGCTGACATTGGCCACACTCTTTACCTCCTTCTCCATCCAGAGATGAGTAGGATAATCCAATTTCAAAAGATATTCTTTGTCTATCTCCTCCTTACGAATAGCATTTATTACTAATCTTCCTCCCGGTTTGAGATTCTTCAAGGCATCTATTATCGGTTTCCACACCGGAGTAGTATCAATGATACAATCCAGCTTTTCCGGAGAATTCTCTTCAGCAGCACCTGACCACACAGCACCAAGCTCCCTGGCAAATTTCCTTTCATTTTCACTCCTGGCAAACACAAATATCTGCGATTTCGGAAAACTATGTCTGGCCATCTGCAATACGAGATGAGCTGAAGCCCCAAATCCTGTAAGGCCAAGATTCTGGCCGTCCCTGATGCCAGTTAATTTAATTGATCTGTAGCCGATCGCACCGGCGCATAAAAGAGGCGCAGCTTCTGAATCTGAAAACAGATCCGGAATGTTGAAAGCAAAACTTTCCGGTACTGTCATGTATTGTGCGTAACCACCATTTACATCTCTGCCCGTAGCATGAAACTCATTGCATAAATTCTCTTTACCTTCCATACAAAACCTGCACTTTCCACATGATGAATGTATCCAGCCAATTCCAACCCTGTCACCAATATTAAAGCTACTTGCCTTCCTGCCGGTTTGTTCCACCCTGCCAATAACCTGGTGTCCAGGGATTACTGGCAGATTCGGTGGTGTTCTTCCCTCGATTTCGTCCAATTCGGTATGACAAACCCCACAAGTTGACACCCTGACAAGAATCTCGGTCTCTCCAGGTACAGGGTCCGGCATGTTTGCCAATTCCAGAGGCGCTTTGTTCTCTGAAAAACTACCAATTTTTTTCAATATCATTGCCTTCATTATTTCCCCAAAGTATTCAAGAATCTTAACATTTCATAAAACTTACCATAATCATACCGATTAAAATCCATTACCAACCTCGGCAAATCTGGAAACTCCTCACCCTTCTGCTCTGCAGGCAGAGGGCCAGTCGGCTCAATTCCTCCTGAACGTAGGATATCTGCATATTTCTTATTAAGCTCCTCAATACTTTCACTACTTAAAAACGATTTGAGCCTGACAACAGTCTTGTTTCCAACGTATCGAATTGAATGATAAACCTTATAGAATTGCAGAATCTCATCAGTAGCTTTCTCAACGGTATCAACACGTACAAACAAACCCATGTCATTACGTAAAACAAAACCTCTTTCCATCAATACTCTTGTAACAAAGTCAATCCAGTGATTCCAGTATTGCGAGCCGGGAGGTTCGATCAAGATGATTGGGCGTGGTTTGCTTTTGCCGGTCTGGACTAATGTAAGATTCTCAAAACCTTCATCCATGGTACCAAATCCACCGGGGAAGAGTACTGTTGCATCAGTTTCTTTTAGGAAAAACAATTTTCTGTTAAAAAAATACTTGAAACTGATAGCCTTTTCATCACCGGCTATGTATGGATTGTGCTTTTGTTCAAAAGGAAGCTTGATATTCAAACTGAAGCTGGCTTCACGCCCGGCACCCTTATTACCGGCTTCCATTATTCCCGGTCCGCCACCGGTAATCACCTTAAAACCATTTTCGACTATCAGCTTAGACAGCTTTTCTGCCATTTTATATTCTTCTGAATCCTTCCGGACTCGAGCAGAGCCAAAAACTACAACCTTTTTTTCACTCCTGTACGAGGTAAATATTTTTGATGCATATCGCAGTTCCTTCAACGCGATATTTATCAATTTCATATCACCTCGATCATTACTCTCGATACCCAATTTCGCAATAGTTGTCAGCATCTCTTCTATCAGGTCAACATTATCATCAGGATGGCAAGCCTTTGCTAAATCGGCAATAACCTTATCGATGTCATCTCTACCTGTTTTATATTCCCTTTTACTATTATTTGTCATTATAAGATAAATACCTTTCTGAATCTCATACCTACGTTTTCATGCAACAGTTCACAAACCGATCATCTATAACATATTAGAAATTTATACTCATTTAAGCAAGTTCTTATATTAATGATTAATCCCATAACACTAACCTTACTACTGACCACAAATGCGAGAGTATATTTGTTAAATATATAGATATGGAATGTAGGTTAGGGCATAATCCTATAACAAAATCTGAAAATTGTTGAAATCTTGAGATGCTTTGTTAAAATGTTCACTTTGGTAAAAAATAATATTGTTCATACAATTTAAATATGACATTTTTGATTACGGCAAAAGAAGTGCAATCTGTACTGACTTATCCACTCTCTTTGAAAACAGTTGAGGCTGCGTTCAAGGCTTATGGCCAGGGCAAGGCTTGCCTGCCTCCAAAGTCCTACCTGACATTCAAGGATGGCGATTTACGCTCGATGCCTGCTTACATTAACACTCCGGGTATGAACATTGCCGGAATTAAATCAGTTAATGTCCATCCTGATAATCACAAGAAATTCAACTTGCCAACCGTTATGGCAACTATTCTCTTAACAGATCCTAAGAACGGGTTTAACATTGCCGTATTAGATGGTACGCACATTACAAATATGCGTACCGGTGCAGCAGGCGGTGTAGCAACGAAGTACTTATCTAGAAAAAACAGCAAAGTTATGGCCTTGATTGGTGCGGGTGCACAGGCTTACACTCAATTACACCATATCATGCTTACCAGGAAACTGAAAGAGATCCGTGTACACGCACGTACCAAGAAGTCCATGATCAAATTCTGCAGAGAGATGTCTAAGGTCTATCCCAAAGTCACTTTCCTTCCTGAACCTGACGGCAAAAAGGCCTGCCGCGGTGCGGATATTGTTACCACAACTACAACTGTCAGAAAACCAGTTATCAAGAAAACATGGATTAATCAGGGAACACACATTAATGGTATTGGCGCTGATGCTGAAGGAAAGCAGGAGTTGGAAACTTCCCTGACTAAATCCTGCAAGATTGTTATTGACGAATGGCAGCAGGCCTCTCATTCCGGAGAAATCAATATTCCAATTTCCGGGGGCAAACTAAAGAAGAACGACATCTACGCAGAACTTGGAGAGATTATTGCCGGCAAGAAAAAAGGTAGAATATCCGATAGTGAAATAACCTTATTTGATTCAACCGGTTTAGCTATACAGGATGTTTCTACAGCTTTTGTAGTATATCAAACGCTTATGAAGAAACGAAAGAAACCAAAACATATAAAGTTGTTCTAATAAGAAATGGAAATTAATATACACAACATAGGCGACAACATTGGGCCGGAGAAGATACTGTTGTTACGGCAGCCTCGCATAGGCCTGGAGGCCATTGTAGTTGTTGACAACGTTGCATGTGGGCCGGCAATTGGAGGTTTGCGCATGGCGCCGGATATAACTATTGAAGAGATATATCGACTCGCTCGTGCCATGACACTAAAGAATGCGGCTGCTGGTCTCACACATGGAGGAGCTAAATCTGGAATAATCGCAGATCCTGCGTGCAGTCGTGAGCAAAAGGAAAAGCTGGTGCGTACTTTTGCCCGCATGATTAAAGAGCTTACAGAATATATCCCCGGGCCTGATATGGGTACAAACGAAGAGTGTATGGCATGGGTTATTGATGAGATTGGCAGAGCAGCCGGTCTTCCACGGGTATTGGGAGGAATACCGTTAGACGAGATTGGAGCTACAGGATTTGGGGTCGCTGTCGCGGCTGAAGTAGCGGCGCCAGAAGCTGGATTTTCTATCAAAGGAAGCCATTTTGCCGTGCAGGGGTTTGGAGCAGTGGGCAAACATGCCGCTAAATTTCTTTGCAAACAGGGCGCAATACTGGTAGCTGCTTCCGATAGTCAAGGTGCAACACAAAACCAGAACGGCCTGGACTTAGATGCACTCATCAATCACAAGAAGGAAGGTTCTCCAGTAAAGACTTTTCCAGGCGGCCAGGCAATGGACAACAATGAACTAGTAGGCACAAAATGTGACATCTGGATTCCTGCAGCACGCCCGGATGTGCTGACAGAAAACAACGTAGATCAACTCAAGGCGAGGCTGGTTGTCCATGGAGCCAACATACCCGCCACTGAAACTGCTGAACAATTGATGCATAAAAGGGGAATATTGAATATTCCTGACTTTATTGCCAACGCAGGTGGAGTCATTTGTGCAGCTGTAGAATATCACGGAGGGTCTGAAAAACAGGCTATGGAGACGATTGAAGAAAAGATCCGCACCAATACTCTTGAGACATTGCAAAGATCAAAGAAGGAAAACCTGCTGCCCAGAGAGGCAGGCGTGAAAATGGCATTAAGCCGTATCAAGAAAGCAATGGCTGACAGTGGTACCTGAGTAGTGGCGAATGGATTTGATTTGTGTTTTTATTCAATTCGTGGCTGAGCACTCTGATTCTTTTACTTTGCCCTCGGTTAATATTTCCTCCAGAACATGTGTAGCGACTTCAGCCGGCATGGGCCGACAGAAATAAAAACCCTGCATAACATCACACTTATGCTCATGCAGGAAACTGACCTGCTCTTTTGTTTCTACGCCCTCTGCTACTGACTGTAACCCCAGGCTTTTGGCCAGAGAGATTATAACCTTAATAATTTCTTCATCATTACGATCTTTACCAATACCTTGTACAAAAGGCATGTCGATCTTTATGATATCAATTGGCAAACGCTTCAGGTAAGTCAAGGAAGAGTAGCCTGATCCAAAATCGTCTACGGCAATACGTGCACCCAACTTGTGTATTCTCTCAAGTATGTCAATAGTTTCTTGAGGATCGGACATAATAGAGCTCTCGACTAATTCCAGTTCTAGAAAATGAGGGCCCAGCTCTGTTTCATATAGAATTCTTTTTATCGTATCCCAGAATGATTCCTGTTTCAACAGCCGGAGAGAGACATTTACGGCAAGTGTTGCATCCATTGCCAAGTAGTTACTTTTCTTCCACTCACGAAGTTGCGTGCATGCAGTTTGCAATGCCCATTCACTGATTGGAGAAATTATACCTGTTTTTTCTGCCATAGGAATAAACTTATCCGGACCTACCATCCCTAACTTGCTGTGTTGCCAGCGAATCAAGGCTTCCATACCAATAACGTTGGCATTCATGTCCACCTTGGGCTGATAGAAAAGAATAAACTCATTTTGGCTAAGAGCATGTCGAAGATCATTTTCAAGAAATATACGCTTCATTGTCTCCTCGTGCAATTCCTGTGAAAAAAACTGATAGTTATTCCTTCCCATTTTCTTTGCAAGATACATTGCAGTGTCGGCAGACTTGCAGATAGTTTCAGGATCCTCACCAGCTTCAGGACACATTGCAATCCCGATACTGGAACTCACAAAGACTTCATTGTTGTCCAACTTATGAAATGGAGAAAGGGCTTCAAGTATACCTTGCGAAACATGTGCGGCATCATCAGGATCGGAATCATCAATAAGTATGGCAAATTCATCACCCCCCATGCGAGCCACAAGATCATTCTCACGCACACGACCCTTTAAGCGTTCGGCAACACTTTTAAGCAATAAATCACCCACATCGTGCCCCATGGTATCATTGATGTCCTTAAAATGATCAAGATCCAAAAAGATCAAAGCAAATGTTTTGTGATAACGGCGTGTCTTAGCCAGAGCCCTTAACAGGCCTTCTCGTAAAAGTCTACGGTTAGCCAACCCGGTTACATTATCATAACGTGCGAGTTGTACTAATTGTTCTTCTGCCTTCTTACGAACTTCCATTTCCTCTTTAAGCTGACTCAGGGCACGTTTATTACTTTCAAGGGCAGCCGTAGCATTTGTTTCGTCCTGTATTGCAAAAAAGGCATAATATTCTCCCTCTTCCTGTGCAGGAATGCGGGTAATAAATGTGTTTTGAATACGAAATTTTCCTCCGGGCAGAGGTGATGGTATAAAATGCTTATTAAACTGGGAAGAAAATATGATGGGCAGGTTGGAATCGAATATTTTTTTTATGTTTTCTGCATACTTGTCACTTCCAAGGTGTGGAAATTGAGTAATCAGATCAGTTCCAACAATTTGATCTCGCGAAATACCAGACCAGGTTTCCAGGCATTTGTTCCAAAAAATAACTATATTATCCTTGCTGAGAACAAATTGACCAATTGGTGAGTAGTCAAGGATATCAAATTGCGCAGCCGCTTTCTTTATATCGTCCATAGTTATTTCAAATAAAGCTTGTCAACAGTTTGTAAAATGCCTTCTAAAGTACAGACTTAAAGATTATAATCAATATATTGTAGAATACCAATTATTAAGCTATTTATATGCCAAAAATTAATTTAAGATACACAAACCAAATATTTTTTCAAGAATGCTCTAACTAATTATATATCAGGTATATATATGATCTGCATTTCAAATATTGCCATGATTCTACCCTTTGTTTTTAATACAAAAAAGAGCCTATTGTCTAATTATTAAACGAACCGGTGTGTTCTTTTATGTGTAACAATGGATAACTGGTATATATACATACTATAACAAGAGTTACGCTTATTTCCCAAACTGTGTCTAAGATTTAATGTCAAGTACTTTGCAAACAAACTTTGCTGCTTCTACTGCTCCATTTGTATCGCTTCGCGTTGTCCTCGGAAGAGACAGGATTTCTGGAAGAAAAGAGATCCAACGCCCTTCTTGAAATTGTGACTCAGAAATGGCATAGCCGCTACAACTTTACATTACAAAAAACCATATAAAGGCCAGAATAGTCATAATTGCCACGACATACAAAAGGAATTTATTTTGAAATAGAGATTTTGAGGAATTACCACTTGTCTCTTCAAACGCAGGAAGGTCAAGGCCATCATACATCGTATCCTCAGACCAGCCGGTTTTTTCATCTGAACCACATTCAGGACATGACAATGCCTTTACCGGCACCTCTGCTCCACAATTTGGACAATCGAAATAATCAGACATACTAATAAGGAATGTTGTAAGAATTTAGTTTATTATATAGAGTCTTTACGGATATACCGAGAGTCTCAGCGACGCGTGTCTTGTTGCCATTCATTTTTGCCAGGGTTTTTATAATGTGTTGTTTCTCAAGATCGGATAGAGAAGCATCAGTACCAGGACCGTAATCAATCGCACCTGCATATCCTCTTATTTCTTCGGGCAAATTGCATACACCTATCTTTTCTTCATCTACAATAACCATCAGGTTTTCTATCAAATTCTCAAGTTCTCGGATATTACCAGGCCAATTATATTTCATTATGCGCTCCAGTGCATCAGAACAAACCGTCTTTTCACTCAAATTAATTTTGTGTGTCAGCAAAAAGTGTTCTACAAGTAAAGGAATGTCCTCTTTTCTTTCTCTCAGGGGAGGCAGGGATACGTGAACTATATTAATCCTGAAAAACAAATCTTCACGAAAAGAACTCTTCTTAACCTCAGACGCAAGATCTTTGTTAGTAGCCGTTATAATCCTTGTATCAACAAAGATCGACCTGCTGTCCCCCAGTCTGCGTATTTCTCCAGACTCTAAAACCCTCAGCAACTTTGCCTGAATACTTATTGGCAGCTCACCCACTTCATCCAGGAACAGTGTACCCCTGTCTGCAACCTCAAACAACCCCATACGGTCCTCATGAGCCCCTGTAAATGCACCCTTAACATGACCAAAAAGCTCACTCTCAAGAAGGGTCTCTTGAAGGGCTGCACAGTTAACAGCAACAAATGGATGTCTGTTGCGTTTGCTCTTTTTATGGATGTCTCTGGCAACAAGCTCCTTCCCTGTACCACTTTCACCCTGTATGAGAACAGTAGAATCTGTTGCAGCAACCTTGTTAATAAGATTAAATACAGGTTTCATTTTGTTGCTCCGGCTTACCATCGTCTTGTCCTGTTCTCTACTGGTTGCCAATCTCTTTAAAGATACATTTTCTTTAGAAAGTAATCTCCTCTCATATGCTTTCTTCAAAAGTATATCTAATTCATTAAGTCTGCATGGTTTTGTGATATAATCATACGCCCCTATCTTCATTGACTCAACGGCGCTTTCAATAGTTGCCCTTCCCGTTAGCATTATTACCTCCACCTCAGGGTATATTTCCTTTATACTCTTCAACGTTTTAAGCCCGCCAATACCCGGCATCTTTATATCTAGAATAATTAAATCAAAGTTACGCTTCTTTAATGCCTCAATAGCGGCCTCACCACTACCAACACAAACGACGGAGTAGCCCATACGGGATAATTCCTTTTTCATAACCTTGCTGAATGTTTCGTCATCATCTACAAAAAGAAGCTTTAGTCTCTTTTTCATAATGTAATGAATTCCTATAATAATCTACGTTAACAAAACATTAAAATTATAGAGCTCCGTCTCTTCGCTCCTTTGCATCAACAGGCAGAATAATCGTAAATATCGCACCTTTCCCAACTCCATCACTGCTAACCAATATCTTGCCTTTATGTTCTTCTATAATACCATAACAAATAGATATCCCAAGGCCGGTACCTTTACCCGGTAACTTAGTAGAGAAAAATGGCTCAAAAACCTTGTCTAAATTCTCTGATGCAATACCACACCCTGAATCCTCGAACTTTATTTGAGCTTCATCACTACTTCTGCCTGTAGATATCTTGATTTGTCCTCCACCCTCTGTGGCATCAATCGCATTCAATATCATATTCAGAAAGACCTGCTTGAGTTGATTGAAGTCTCCATATATTATGATGGCTTCAGAACTATAATCTAGCTCGATATTCAAATTGTTTAGTTCTTTTTGCCTCCCTACCAACTTAACTACCTCGGATAATAAATCGTTTATATCTACCTTACCAAAAACAGGCACTTGTCTTCTGGAAAAATCCAATAGCTTGGAGATTATGGTTTTACACCTATACGTCTCATCACAAATAGTCTTAAGATAATCCGGAAAAACATTTCCATCGTCCTTTGACTTGAAATCTACATTGTCCATACGGTTTATAAGGCCCTCAGCACAGCTTGCAACGGAAGCCAGAGGATTATTTATCTCATGCGCAACTCCTGCGGCCAGAGTTCCAATCCCGGCCAGCTTCTCAGACCTGCTAAGGCGTTTTTGTGTTTCCTGCAGCCGCTCGTAGGCTTGCTTAATCTCTCGTGTCCTTTCGTCTACCTTTTCTTCCAGGTTATCCTTTGCCTCGACAAGCTGGTTTGTTTTTAAGTGAATAACACCTGAAGCCTTTTTAATAATCAGTAGTAAAATAAGGAACAACAACCCCATACTTGAGCTTGTTATTATGACAGCTTTTCTATGTGCCATGCTTATCTGATAATCTAAATCCTTCATATCCTGATAGATTTCTAACACTCCTACCTGTTTTTCAGTATTAAATTCTCCTTCACTATATTCATAAACAGGATAATAGCTCTCAAGTAAAGACTCCTCTACCTGGACACCTTTGGAATCCATCATTCCAGAATGTTGAAGAGTGGAAGCAGAGTCTCCCTTTATAGCCGAATCCAACTGCATATTTCTTCCTCGCTCAAGGACATATCCTACATGCTCAGTAATATTACTGTAAATAATCTGGCCGTTCATATTAAAGATGTAGACCTTCTTTAAGTTAAGACCGTATATGTTGCTCTTGATAACTTTGTCCAGTCTGTTAAATTGATCCCGATTATTCTCAAGGTCAATATATCCATACTCGTTTATAGTCGGAGTAAAAAAATCTTTGTACATTGCGTGGTTAATGTTCGTTACTATGTAACCCGCGTATTTTTCACTCCTCTCTATCAGATCATTCTTCTCCATCCTTGAGAAGATCTCACCAACCAGAAAGCTTACGATACCAATAACAATGAAGCTCGTAATGGAGTAGTACAGCATCAGGTGGAATGTTTCAGGGTGAAAAATAGAAAACCATCTTTTGCTTTGATCTTTATTCTTCATTTGAGAAAGCTCAAGTTATAGCGCAGCACCTGCCCGAAAGACATGGTCAGGCGGGTAGCCGCAACCAAATTAAAAATAATTCAAGGATTAATGGATTTAAAAATTCCTTCATTCTTTAATTCCTTAATCCCCAAATTCCTCAATCTATAAAGTGTAAGCTTGTGATATGGATTATTAATATACCGATTATTATTAAATTTAACAACTGTGCTAGACCTGCCCACAATAGAATCAATTCCATCAACCTTCGAAGTGGATAATATTATTTCCGGTGTAACTAAAGATGCTCCTATATCATACTGTAAATCATCAATATTCCTGGCTCTCCTTGCATCCCACAATGGAGCATAGTACGCAAAAAACCTCTTCGTCTCCCAGCAATAAATGCGTGTTGACGGACCATTGTAATTGTTTTCTACATAATCCAATAGCTGTATTTGTGCTACCGGTTCTTTTTTATGGGCATATACAAGTCTTATCGATATGATACACATACTCACGATTAAAATGCCAATGAATAAATGGTACGGTAAAGAATATTTATACCTGCTAAATCCTGGACTTGAGTATGAATATTTAGAATCTCTCAGCCTTGCCAGGCCTGCAGAAACAATGATTATGATAAGTGGAATCAATGGTAATACATGGCGCGGCTTTTCCAGATTTTGACCAAAAAACACCCACAGGAAGTATGGCGCCATGTAAAATGTTATGAATCTTGTTTTGGAATCAAACTTTGTGTGTCTTAAAAATAATAATATACCTATCACCATTATAATAGATGGCAGGACACGAAAGAGAGACGTATCATAACACCAGAAGCCCAGTCCATTACAGAACACGCACCATATGAAATCCGAGAACCTTGATACTATATTCTGCGATGTTACTACCGATCCTCCCCAATCACTAAAATGCCCAAACGCAAAGCTGAATCCATTTACCATGAGTGACTTAAATCCTGTATAACACGCAAGAGGAATCAACCAGATTGATATTCCGGCAACGAACCCAAACACTCCATAACCTATCGCTCTCTTCCTCCCATTCGATTTCGATAACGCATACAACACATATAGCCAGAGTATAAAAAATGGAAAATAACTGAGCCTTACACCCAGGCATATTCCCAGAATAACACTGCCCGAAATCAAATACCTCAATGCATACGTTCTGGATGTAGATGCATAAAACAGCAACTGGGAGGATAGAATTACAAAGAACAAACCAACTGCATCTGACAATGCTTTTTCTGATTGTAACCAGCATAAGGGATTGACAATATAAATGAAGGACGTAAGTAATGCGATCTTTTCAGAAAACATCCTCTTTGCCAGATAAAATAGTGGTGCCAATACCGCACTGCCCAGTACGGCGCCTGGTATTATTAATGCGACTGTATCATTGTCTGTAAAAAGATGAACTAACCAGCACAGGAACATATACACAGGATATCCCGGGAAATGAGGCTGATAATACGCTATATCATAATCATGAAGTCCCAGGGCAAAATCTATACTATCCCACCCCTCAAGATAATGGCCTATAAACAGTATCCGGCTGACCATACAGATAACTATGAGAGCGGCCAGGATTATTATGGTATTACGTTGTAAATTCTTCATTTTGGCAAGATAGGTCACTATCACGATAAAAGCCATCCTTCGACTCCGCTTACACGTCCGTCTTGGCGGAGAATAACGTCACACTGAGCGGAGTCAAAGTGTTATCAATATTGAAATTTCCAAGCATATATTTAGTCTCTCATTTTTCCGTTATGTTCTTTTGCATAAGGATATCGAGAGGGCTTTTAGGTTGGTTTGACATATTCCGAACAACATGGGTATAAATCATTGTTGTGTTGATGTTTTTATGTCCGAGTAATTCCTGAATCTCTCTTAGATTTACTCCATTTAAAAGGAGATGAGTTGCAAAGGAATGTCTCAGTGTATGCACTGTTGCATGTTTGTGAATGCCTGCTTTCCTGACTGCATTAGCCACAGCAGATTGAATAGCTTTTTCACTGATATGATGGCGCCTGATTTTCCTGCTTCTCGGGTCTACTGATAATCTGGCAGAAGGAAATATATACTGCCATCGCCACTCTTTTCCGGCTTTTGGGTATTTCCTTTCAAGGGCATCAGGGAGATAAACTTCTCCATAACCATCTTTTAAATCCTTTTCATGAAGCTTTCTGACTTTCTCAAGGTGTTCTTTGAGTTGGGTTTTAACATAATCGGGAAGAATTGTAAAACGGTCTTTATTCCCTTTACCATCTCTCACGGTAATATTGTTCATCTCAAAATCAATATCCTGCACCCTCAACCTCGCCAGCTCCATAAGCCTGAGCCCTGATCCATATAAAAGCTGAATGAATAAAAGATGGGTACCTTCAACAAGTTTAAAGATTTTCTCAACTTCGTTTACCGTTAAAACAACAGGAAGTTTTGGGCCCCGCTTTGCCCTTACCGTATTCTCCATGCCGTTAACTTCAATACCAAGAATATGCCGGTAAAGAAATAACAATGCATTGAATGCCTGGTTTTGTGTAGAAGATGAAACATTCTTCTTTATGGCCAGGTAACTGAGATATTCCTTCATATCAAAAGAATCCGGCTTAGATAACGAAAGATTTTTTCCTTTTATTTCAAGATAATAGAAGATAATAGGGACAAGATAATAGGGACAGCGCCTATTTTATTGTTGACATATAGTGTTTTGTGTTGTAAATTTTTTGCATGCCACGATTAGCAAGAGTTGTCGCAAAGGGATATCCACATCACGTTACACAAAGAGGCAATTACAGACAGCCTGTATTTGAGAAAGATGAAGATTATGTTCAGTATCTTGAGTGGCTTAAGGATTACGGCAAAAAATACTCTTTGAACATATGGGCTTACTGCCTTATGACTAATCACGTTCACCTTATATGTGTGCCGAAAAAGGAAGACTCTCTGCCACGCACTCTTAATATGCTTCATATGAGATATGCTCAATACATTAATCGAAGGAAACAGGCACGCGGTCATTTATGGCAGGGAAGATTTTACTCCTGCATACTTGATGAAAGACACACGTATGCAGCAATCAGATACGTAGAAAATAATCCTGTTCGAGCTGGTATAG
>JAANXD010000003.1 GCA_018263435.1 Candidatus Scalindua arabica
GTTTACCTGACATTTTCTATTTGCCATATACTGACATTATCAATTTGCTGTGACACCAAAAAAAAAATCTAAGTGCTTTCCAACCATGTTGTTTTTTATGTTTGTGTAGTTAGTATCTTTTTCACTTATTATTCTATTAAGATTAAGACTCAATCGCAATTAGGTTTCTAATGTATACATTCAATGATTCTTTGGCAAGAAAAAATCAATTTTTGGCGCTGTAAAAAATTCGGGTGATAGAATTTGTTATATTATTTCAGTTATCGCAAATTCTATACCAAATACGCTTCATATTTATGATACTATAAACCTCTTATTATTTTATTATATCCTCTGGTGATGACTCATCGTAGTTTACGTAACGCCCTCTGTCCAATACAAAGGCTTGACTGGCCGAGAGAAAAAACTCTTTCCAAATTAGAAAATAGAACATTGTTTCTTTATTAAAGCTTTTCATGTATGTATACCTATTTTTTTCAGCTTCAAATGCTTTGTCTGAAAACTCTTTGTATATGTGATTGTGTAGAACCACATCTATTGCGGAGCCCTTGTCAAACGGTACTTTGGGTCTGTTGATAATATATTCAGGCAACAAACCTTTATATGCTTCTCTTAGACAGAGTTTCTGCAGAGGTGACTCCCATGGTCTGATTTTAGAATCAACTGGTATCGAGAATGCATATTGAACCAGGTTGATATCCAGAAATGGTTCACGTGCTTCTATGGTGTGGGCCATGCTCATTCTGTCCAAACGTTGCAACTCTGTCTGATGGAGGTTGTTGAGACCTTCTTTGAGTAAAGCCGAATATCTTGCAAATGGAAAGTTCCACAGATAGGAGTAGCCTGCAAAAAGCTCGTCAGCTCCTTCTCCACAGAAAATAACACTTTCATTCTTTGCAGCAAGCTGAGACGCAAAATAAGTTCCGACTCCGCTTCGTACAAGAAAGGGGTTATAGCTCTCAAGATGATAGATAATTTGAGGCAGCTTATTTATGATTAAATCCTCTGAAAGGGTTAGTATTTCCAAATCAAGGTTTAATTCCTTCGCATATCGCTTGCTAAATAGAAGATCTTCCGAATTTTCCATTCCAACAGAATAAGCTTTTACATTGGAGTTAAACTGTTTCATGTAGAATGATAGAAGTGCACTGTCCAGTCCACCGCTCAAAAAAACCCCTGAAGATCGGTCAGAGTAAAGGCGTCTTTTTATTGAAGCCTCAAGAAGATAGCGGAGTTTATCCGCTTTAAATTCCTCGAAATGAAAATCGAAGTAAAAATATTTCCCTGTTTTTTCTTGAGTCATGTAGTGGCCTGGAGGAAGCGTGAGAATTACCCCATCAAGTCCGATAAGAGACTTTTGCTCAGATGCAAAGGTGATGGAATCTTCAGATTTCACGTGGACAAAATAAAGAGGCTTTACTCCGAGCGGATCTCTAACGGCGATGTATTCTTCTGTCCTGTGATCCCATAAAACAAATGCAAACATACCGTTAAGTTTCTTAAACCCTTCTATCCCCCATTGCTCGTAGAGGTGGATAATTACTTCGGTATCGCAGTTCGTTTCAAACGTGTGGCCTGAGAGAGTTTCCTTTAGCTCTTTAAAATTGTAAACCTCACCGTTAAGAATAACTTCAATGGTTTTGTCTTCGTTTACTGCCGGTTGTTTTCCGCTCCCAGGGCTAATTATTGCAAGGCGCTGGCATCCGAGAAAATAATTATTACCCGAATTAATTTCAGCTTCTCTCCTATTACCTCTGTGTTTAATTTTATTCAGTCTGAGCGTTAATTCCTCTTTGTTTATGGTTTCTCCGAATGAAGCTACAATACCGCACATAATTTTTTGTGATAAGTAGAAAATGAACTCACGCCTTGAATTGTTATTTCAGGATTTGGCAGTGTAATATAAACCCTGAACTTAAGTAATAGGTGCAACTCTAAAGAGTAGACAAGTGACATGTGCTTCCCCCTTTCTTAATCCAATTATATAGCTTTGTACTAACATTACTTTGTTAAAAATTCACACTAAAAAAAATATTTTTAAAACCACAAGTTGTGGCTTTCTGTAACTCATTGATAGGTAAGCCACTTGTTTTACCAGTGAGACTATCAAAGGTTTTACCTTCAAGTATTTAGTATAATATTCCTCCTACTGGCTTGACGGTTAGAACAAACCAGAAAGGAGGAATAAATGGAAAAGTTTAATAGTTTATCACATTCAAGGTATGATTGTAAATATCATATAGTGTTTGTGCCCAAGTTTAGGAAGAAGTCCTTGTTTGGAAAGATAAGACAATACCTAAAAGGAGTCTTTCACGAGCTAGCGAGGCAGAAGGGTAGTGAGATAGTGTCGGGGCATATGGCATCAGATCATGTGCACATGTGTGTGTCGATTCCACCCAAGTATGCAGTGTCTGAGGTAATTGGATATTTGAAGGGCAAAAGTGGTGCGCCACGAGGTGCTTCAGTAGCTGGGAGTGGAAGTCTCCCCAAGGAAAACAGCGCCATCTGTACCTAGATCGAGTTTTGGGTCTGCAGAGGTAACAATGTAGGCTAAGCGTAAACAGAGAGAGGGGCAGGCCGAGTGATTGAGTCTCGTAATCCTAAAGAATGGAATGGCCGACGTGATCGCTTTAGCGGAAGGCTATATTGAGAGAAGCGAAACTGGCTGCTTCTAACAGCATTTCCGGGATCGAAGAGCTATGGCATGTTCCGAAGGCTATGGAGTAAACGTGGGAGATCCTTGTTGTTCTCTGAAAAGAGTATTGGTGGTCAAGCGTAGAAGCGAGTAAGCCGAAATAGCAACGAGGAAGTCAGCTAGGCAATAGTACCTGTGAAACAAGTAACGATTGTGGAGGGAAGTGCCTTCAATATAATCGATCTCTGAGGGGAAACGTTTATGGGAAAGACAAAGCCCAGTAAACAAACGGAAACAAAACTGAAGAGGATAAGACAATTGTCCGGTGAGAACTCTGGAATGAAGTTTAAGTGGCTGATGTCACACTTCAATAAAGATTCACTCATCTGATGCTTCAACGAATTAGATGGGAGTAAAGCAGTTGGAGTTGATGACCAGACAAAGGAGGAATATAGAACTAACTTAGAGGAGAACATTGAGAATCTTATCGAGAAGATGAAGATGATGGCCTACCGGCCAGCACCTGTAAGAGAAGTACAAATCCCTAAGGAAGGACAGCAGGGTAGATTTAGACCATTAGGAATAAGTAATTTCGAGGATAAACTTGTTCAATTAATGATGAGTAAGATTCTCGAAGCAATCTTTGAACCACTATTTCGAGATTGTTCTCATGGATTTAGGCCAAATAGAAGCTGTCATACAGCTGTAAAGGCATTGAATAATCATCTTCATAGTAATCAATGTGAGGTAGTAATAGATGTTGACCTGGAAAACTTTTTTGGAACCATAGATCATGAATTACTGATAAAAGCTTTGAGGGTTAAAATTAAGGACAATCTATTTATTAGGTATATCATTAGGATGCTTAAGGCAGGTGTACTGAGTGATGGAGATTTGAAGAAAACGGATGAAGGAGCTCCACAAGGAAATATAGTCAGTCCAATTTTGTCTAATATCTTTGCGCACTATGCATTTGATAGGTGGTTTGAAGAGGTAATTCAACCTAAGACAAGAATGCCGGTAAAATGCATACGTTATTGCGATGATATCGTTATCTGTTGTCGATACCGGTCAGATGCAAAGGATATACTTAAAGTACTCAGGGATAGGCTTCAGAAGGTTTCCCTGAAATTGAACGTTTATCAAGAGGCAGTGAGGATCTTCTTTAAATGGATTAATCGAAGAAGTCAGAGGAAATCTTTGACTTGGGAACAGTTCAACAGATTTATACAAATATACCCTGCTCCTAGGGCTAAGGTCTATCAGTCTTTGTTTCTGGCTATCGTTGCCAAATGATTATGTTGCTAGCCTATTGCTCTAATCGAGCACGATGGGTTGGATCGGGGGTTAGGCAGGAGTGATCCTGCCTTTCTACCCACTCAATTGCGGTGGCCAGACAATATGGAGGTAAGAATAGGAACTTCAACGGTGAAAAGCTTTGGGCGAGAGGATATGCGGTATCAACGGTTGGTTTTGAGCTTGAGAAGGTTAAGAAATACATATCCCAACAGGATAAGCTTGAGAAAGACCAGGAAGCTGGTAAATTTTAAATTGGTTTGAATGGCTGTCTTTGAGACAGCTCACAACCGTCAAGCCACCCCTTTATGGGGTGCGTTATGACTTTAACCCATTAGGTTAAAGTTTGTTTCACATTTATCAAGCAAACATCTTCTGAGCGTTAGAGTTTGATACTACGATATTGGCATTGTATTTCCCTTGATTTCCTTGCCTTCTCTGATGGGGACATCATAGTATAAAAATGACTGTATGTGGCAAGAAAGCTCATGTATCAACATCCCTGTAACCACATAAACTAAATTTAATGTGATTAATCCACACTTCAAAATACCGAATAGTTTTTTTCGCTGGTGGATATGTAGGAGATGGAAATAATAAGGCTACATATTATTCAAGTCAAGCATAAAAAGACTGTTTATAAAGACTGTCTTTGGAACGATACAAAGGGCTACATAGTCTGTAAACCTGATGAAATCAGACAAAATATTGGAAAAGGTTAGACGGCCAGGGTTTCACATGGTAAATTTGCTAAATTACATAGATGAAGCCACTGTAGTAAATAGAACGATTACACTCGCTTGGGAAACACTTTATGGAATTAACAGAAAAGAATCTAAATAAAAACATAATCAGATTAGCCCTTCCTGTCGCCCTGGAAAACGTCTTACACATGGCCGTTTTCATAGTAGACATAATCATGATAGGCAGATTAGGGACTGCACCTGTTGCTGCGGTTGGGTTGGCGGGTGCATTAAGCTTCATTATTGCAATGATTTTCACCGCCCTTAATGTCGGGACTACGGCACTTGTAGCAAGAAGTTTTGGCGCCAGGCAAAAAGCTGAAGCCCAGGTAGTTGCTGGACAATCTATATTAATTTCACTTGTATTTGGTCTTACAATAAGTCCTTTCATCTTTTACTTTGCCGATAATATTTTGATCTTGATGAGTGCAGAAGAGAGTGTTGTCGCACTGGGTTCCGGCTACCTCAAAATAGTGCTGAGTTTCTTTATTTTTAGATTGATAATTCTAACCGGAACCTCAATCTTCAGGGGAGCGGGTGATACTCGAACTCCCATGGTAATTACTCTTGTTACAAATTGTGTAAATATATTATTTAACTGGCTTCTTATATTCGGTATATGGATATTTCCGCGAACGGAGGTAACGGGGGCAGCATGGGCAACAGCAATCGCATATACAACAGGCGCATCCCTGATTTTTTACAAACTTTTGAGCAGGAAAAGTATTTTAACAATAAGTTTTAAGAATGTTGTTAAGGTAAACAGGTCAATAATTAAACGGATTTTAAGGATTTCTCTACCTGCCACATTAGACGCTTCTTTAACCCAGATGGGCTATCTTTTTTTCATTAAGATAGTTGCCATGCTTGGAACTGTCTCACTTGCCGCACACCAGATCGCCATCAGAATAGAGGCTCTATCCTTTATGCCGGGTTTTGCATTAGCAGTAGCGACTGCCACGATTGTGGGACAAAGTCTTGGTGCCGGAAAACCGGAACTGGCAAGGTTAAGTATGAGAAAGAATTGTCAAATAGCTCTGGCAATGATGGGGTTCTTTGCGTTTATATTCCTGGCATTTGCAAAACCCATGGCGATGGTATTCCATCCGGAACAGGATGTGTTAGCCCTTAGTGCATATTGTGTAATGATTGCAGCATTGGAACAACCTGCATTGGCAATATACATGGTATATTCCGGCGGATTACGCGGGGCAGGGGATACTCTCAGCCCTATGATTGTTACGATAGTGGGAACATTGTGTTTTCACTTACCGGTTGCTTATATCTTTGGAATTGTGCTAGAATGGGGTCTTGCAGGGATATGGTTTGGTGCAGCGCTTGATTGGGTACTTCGCTCTATTGCAGTATACATACTATTTAGAAGAGGAAGGTGGAGGAGAATAAAGGTATGAAGGTTACTTTTCTTGGTACGGGAACATCATATGGAGTGCCAATGATTGGGTGTGAATGCCAAGTCTGTACGTCTGCAAATCCAAAGAATTCCAGAACACGTTCCTCGATCATTGTATCTGACGGGAAATGTAATATACTGATAGATGCGGCTACAGAGTTACGTATTCAATGCTTGATAAATAAAGTTAAGAGATTAGATGCTGTACTTTTAACACACGCTCACGCAGATCATATCCTGGGGTTGGATGACTTGAGGCACTTTAATAGAAGCCAGAAAACCAATATCCCGGTATATGGATCTCAAGATACAGTTAACAGTATATACCGAATGTTTTCGTATGTATTCAGTGAAGTATCTTCCAATGGAAGCAGGCCAAAGTTTACTCTTACGCCCATTGATGGAGAACTCAGCCTTTCCGGTATGGAAATAACGCCTGTTGACGTAATGCACGGGCAGGAGAAAGTCACAGCCTATAGATTTGATAAGCTTGCTTATGTAACAGATGTAAGCGAGATACCACAGGATTCTATGGACAAGCTGATGGGACTTGATTTGCTGATTATTGATGCCCTCAGAAATGTTCCCCATGCAAAGCACTTTAGTATTGAGCAAGCTATAAGTATTGTATCAAGATTAAAACCAAAGCAAACATTCTTTACGCATATAGCACATGAGATCGAACACGAAGAGACTAATAACACTTTACCGGCAGGTATCAAATTAGCATACGATGGCTTATCGGTTGAGGTGTAAACTCCATTCTTTCTTTTATTATCAAAGGATAAATCATAAATCAAAAAGTAACCTTAGTTTTTTTATTTGTAATACCTTGAAGGGGTTGTACAATAATAACGTATGGTTTCTGAATTAATATACTGGCATAAGACAAAAATACAAAGCAAATATATTATTGAATTAAAGATTCAGTCAGTTGCTAAAACATACAAATATCCCCATGGTATAAGGTATAGTTTGGTTTGCATTAATTCTAAATCACAAGACAAAATTCTATTTGATAATCATTATCCTAAAGGGAGCCATATACATATTTGTGATAAAGAGATTTCATATGATTTTGTTTCCTATGACCAACTGATCGATGACTTTAAGAAATTAGTATTTGATAATTTTGGAGTACTGATATGAAAACATTAATAGTATCATTAAAATCACCTGCAAACGTCTTAAATGATTTCAGAAATGCATTTAAAAAAATCTCACATCATAAAAAAAATCCCCATTTTGAAATTTCATTTGACTCGAAAAAAGATTTTACTAAATTTGTTAACAACATAGATATACTGTCAACCATATTGATGTTTAGGCCCAAATCCGTATACGAATTATCAAAATTGTGTAATAAAGACGTATCTGATCTAAATAAAACTATCAATTTCTTTTGTGATCTTGAAATCATTAAAATAAATAAAAGAAAAATTAATGGTAAAGAAGTCAGTACGCCAATAGTTGAGTACGACAATATTCAATTCAATTTAGCTGCTTAAATAAATTGTTGAAATCATGAAGGGACAATGGAAAACCTCTAAAATCAGATCTGCTGATTATTGATGCCCTCAGAAATGTTCCCCATGCAAAGCACTTTAGTATTGAGCAAGCTATAAGTATTGTATCAAGATTAAAACCAAAGCAAACATTCTTTACGCATATAGCACATGAGATCGAACACGAAGAGACTAATAACACTTTACCGGCAGGTATCAAATTAGCATACGATGGATTATCGGTTGAAGTGTGAGCTTATCAATGCATAGAATGCTAACCCTTTCGAGTTAAAGCAGTTGTAAAATATATTGACAAGGTTACAACCTTTTGATACTATCGATTCGGAACAAAAGAACATAAAATAATGTATAAAATATCATCCAGTTAATACCCACACAATACTTGATAGGAGAGAAGCGAATGAGTAAAAAAATATTTTTATCCGTTATATGTGTTGCTTCAATTGCAATCTTAACCACCGGTTGTATGACAACAACACAAAAAGGAACTGCTGCTGGTACCGGAGTCGGAGCAGCCCTTGGAGCGGGTATAGGTGCGTTGACCGGTAATGCAGGTATGGGTGCGGCAATTGGTGCAGGTGCAGGCGCTGTGGGTGGAGCGCTTGTCGGAGACCATATGGACAAGAAAAGAGAAGCGGCTGAGAAGGCGGAACTGGAAAGGCAACTTGAACTGGAAAGACAATCCAGCAGCGGCCAGGGACAAAACTACATAGAAGGTCACTATGAATATGTAAAGAAGAGAAAATGGGTTGATACATCAAAGAAAGAGAGAGTATGGGTTGAAGAGCGTGTAGAAGGTGATAGAAGGATTGAGGGCCATTATGAAGATAGAAATGTGCCTTCAGGGTATTGGCAGGAATATGAAGAAAAGGTATGGATCCCTGCACACTACGAATGAAAAACAATACAACCATTTCAAGATCATTATGTTGAATTCCATGGTAACCTTGCTGCAGCAAGGTTACCATGGATATCTCAAAAAAACATCCCCACACTAGAATCAGCAACTAAATAATCAGATAACATCCCAAAGAAATCAAGCGGTAATTCCCTGGCTCAACAACTTTTTTAA
The DNA here is from genome assembly GCA_018263435.1 of Candidatus Scalindua arabica. Classification (GTDB taxonomy): domain Bacteria; phylum Planctomycetota; class Brocadiia; order Brocadiales; family Scalinduaceae; genus Scalindua; species Scalindua arabica. Next base: position 8,684 of record JAANXD010000003.1, read on the forward strand.
CTGGTAATAATACTGGTTTTGTGAAAAAATACATATAACATATAAGGACTTGTCATTATAATGGTTAAGCGTTTGAGCATCAGTCATTTCTGAGGATAGATATAATGTCAGCCGAAACAGAAGACAATATAGAGAAGAATTCTTACAAGTACCAGATTGAAGAAAAACTGGAAAAGGCACGCTTCAGGTACAACTTTTTTAAATGTGAAAGGATGATCTTCACTGTATTGACAATCGGGTTAACAGTAGCCTTTGCCACGCTTATTACCCGGAAGTTTGTCAACATACCCCCATATACTTACACTACACTAATTTCTCTGTTTTCAATCTACTTCCTTGTGAGTATGGTAATGGTTTTTTATAGATGGATGGGTAAATCTGATGCGGCAAGCATACTGGATAAAAAGATGGGCTTTAAGGAACGTTTGGTTACCGGATTAGAGTATGCTGAACAGAATGAAGATAACAAGTTTTTTGGTTTACTTGTAGATGACATAAAAAGCAAACTTGATGACGACAGCATTAAACATACACTTCCACACAAATTTCCAAGATCAACAAAATTCTTAGTAGCTGTGTCCGTATTATTCCTGATCCTCCTGCTTCTGCCTTATATGTATCCTGAAGAATCTGAACAAATAGTTTCAAACATAAAAGAAGCCGTTGTTGAGGCGCCGGATGTAACAGAAGACACTACGGAAAAACCTCATGGCAAAGATGAAGAGGAGAAGATGGACGCTATTGCTCAGAAAGAAGATAAATTAGAACAAGAGGGTGAGGAGGTCAAAGAACCTCAGGGTGGACAAGAAGACAAAAAACTTGCAGAGGCGAAGACTGAAGAACCTGACAGTAAACAAGAAGAGCAGGAAAAAAAGGAGGTATCACAATTACAGGAAAAGACGCCGGAAGACAAAACCAAAGAAGAACAGTTGTCGAAATCTGTAGAAAAAGAACAGCAGGAACAGAAGACGACTAATCCACTGCAGGATCAAATATCAAATTTGTTAAGTAGTCTTAACGCTAAGCTGGATCAACTCGAAGGCAAACCAGGGCAGGAAGACCAGGAAGATAGAGGTGAGAGTGAAAAGCCTGAACTTGCTGATAGTGAAAAACAGAAAAGTCAGGAGAAGGAAGATCAGTCTAAACAGTTAGCCGGTGGAGAGAAGGAACAGCCGGAAGATAAAAAAGAAGAGTCTGGGGAAACAACGGAAGCATCAGATGCCGGCCAGGATTCAAAGCTCGCTGATAAGGAAGAGCCGGAAAGCCAGGAAAAAGAAGAAGAATCAAAAAAAATAGCTGGCGCAGATAAAGAACAATTAGAGGACAAAAAAGAGGAGCCTACAGAAACAAAAGATTCGTCAGATTCAGAGGAAAAGCCTCCTGAAGAAAAACAGGTGGAGAATCAAAAGAAGGAACAAAAAGAGGAAGAAAAGTTCAAAATTCCGGAATCAAAACTACTGCAAAAGCTCGCAAAACTACTATTCCCTCCAAAAGACGATAGCAGTTCTCCTATGCCAAGTCTCCCCATGGGTGGATCACCGGAAGATCAGGCTGAATCATCAAAAGACAAATCAAGCCAGAGCGAACAGGCAGAGTCTTCTGCTTCTGAGAGTTCTTCGTCCTCATCTCAGCAGGAACAACAGCAGGAAGAGTCTGGAAAGGGAAGTCCGCAGGCTGACAAATCTGAGACTGCGCCTTCAGGTTCAGATCAAAAGGATACTGCTGAAACCCAACAACAAGATTCCAGCCAGGATATAAATGATAGAACAGCGCAAGGGCAGCAGCAACAGACAGGGAATACTTCTGAAACCGGGAGTACAGCAGATAGCAAGCCAACGGAAGGCACAGAACAAACAACAAGTGAAGGCCAGAGTGGTCAGGAGGAATCACAGGGTGAAGGCGGGACTGAGCTTGCATCCGGACAGGACAAAAAGTCTGGTGAAGGAGCGGAAGGTACCGAACAGAAAACCAGTGAAGGCCAGGGCGGTCAGGAAGAATCACAGGGTAAAGGCGGGACTGAGCTTGCATCCGGTCAGGATAAAGAGTCAGGTTCAGGTAAGGAGAAAACACCGGAGACACAACAACAAGGTTCCGGCCAGGATATTAAGGATCAATTAGCTCAAGGGCAACAACAGACAGGAGACACTTCTGACGCCTCTGATAGGGGAGAGGCCGGCAGCAAGCCAACAGATAGTGCCGGACAAACAACTCAAGAAGGACAAGATAAACAGGGAGGTTCACAAAAGGGAGATAGTACTAAGGTTGCTTCCGGGAAAGACAAGGAGTCCGAGGACCAATCAACTCCCTCTGGCTCTGGAAAAGAGGATACGTCAGGAGCCGGACAACAGCAGGATCTTAAGGATAAGTTAGCACAGGCGGACAAAAAAGCAGGTGAAGCCGGTTCGCAGGCATCTCCATCACCTACTGATAAGAAAGAGATGGGGTTGTCTAAAGGAGAGCAGCAACAGGCGGAAAGCTCTTCAGGCGATATGAAGACCGCAGATAAGAAGTCAAAAGATGGTGCAACTCCAAAGGGCGAGGGTGATCAAAAAGGTTCACAAAGTGCAGGTAATGCTATGGTGGCAAAGGGTGAGGGAAAAGAAGCAGGTACAGAACCTGGAGGGTCAGAGGCCTTACAGGGACAACAAGGTTCAGGCGAAGAGGGTAAAGGTAAAGGTCCAGGGGAAGAAGAAGCATCTTCGCAAATGGCAGATAAAAGCGGCAGCGAGGGCCAGGGTGAGTCTGCTGAAGGATTCGGGGATTCTATGCAGAAAATAGCTGAACAAGGTCAGGGCCAGAGCGGAAGCAGTGGTAGTGGAGGTCTAAGCAGCGCTGAACTGAAGAATATGATTGCAAGTCAAACGGCAAGTTTGTCCGGTCAGATCTCTTCTTTAGAAAAGAAGATGGGAATGGATGTTGGAGATATTATGGATGAGATCAGGAGTATGGGGAATACAGACAAACAGCAAAATGAAGATACCGGGTCAAGTATACAGGAGCAGGCAAGAGAGAAATTAGGAGAAATAGGTGAAATTAATGTACCGGGTGGAGATAAACCCGGAGAGCAGTTATATTCTTCTGAACCGGAAAAGATTGTGACGTCTGAAGGCGCTGAAAAAATGGAATTAAAAGTAGAGGGAGTCAAAGACGAACTTGGAGCAGCAAGAGAAACTATATCTACCGGCAAGGGAGAACCTGTTACTGCAAAAAGAAGAAAACTTCCCACTGTAGGTTATGATGACACGGTAAAATTAAGTGAAGAACAGGCAGAAGATGATGCAATGAGAAAGACTTCGATACCATTAGAGTATGAAGATATTATCAAGAAGATACATTCTGATAAGGAGTAAAAAGTGACAAATAAAGAGAAAAGTGGTGATGTTGCTGACATAAAGAAGGAAATAGATAAATTCAAGAGAGATTATAACCGCATTAGCGAAGAGATTGGCAAAGTAATAGTAGGGAATAAAGACATTGTAAAGAAAATCTTAATAGCTTTCTTTGCAAATGGACACGTACTTCTTGAAGGTGTTCCTGGCCTGGGGAAGACCCTGCTTGTAAAGTCTTTAAGTAAAGTACTCGGCTTTGATTTTAAGAGAATTCAGTTTACACCCGATTTAATGCCGGCAGACATAACCGGTACGCAGATAGTTGTTGAGAGGGGTGACGGTAGAAAGGAATTCGAATTTTCGGCAGGCCCTCTTTTTACTAATATTCTTCTTGCAGATGAAATCAATCGTGCTACTCCAAAGACACAATCATCCATGCTGGAAGCTATGGAAGAACGACAGGTTACAGTTGGAGGGAAATCGCATAGGTTGAGAGATCCATTCTTTGTTATGGCAACACAGAACCCTATAGAGATGGAGGGTACATATACCTTACCGGAAGCGCAGATGGACAGGTTTTTCTTCAGATTGCACATTGCTTTTCCGAAATTTGATGAACTGAAAGGTATTCTAAGACAAACAACTGCCAATGAAAGTCATGCTATCAAGCCGGTTTTTGATTCCAGTTCGGCAGTAAAAAGGGTTGCTGAAATGAGAAAGCTGGTAAGAGATGTTCTTGTTTCGTCAAAAGTGGAGGACTATATCACCAGCATTGTACTGGCAACTCACCCAAACAGCAGAGACTCAGGTAATCCAAAGCCTGATGAAGGTGACGTTACAGATTACACAGAACGGTACATAACTTTTGGGGCAAGTCCTCGTGGAGCACAGGCTATAGTTTTAGCGGCAAAGGTAAATGCCCTTTTAGATGACAGGGCTAATATAAGTTATGAAGATGTCGATAAGATCGCTGTGTCTGCGCTGAATCATAGAATACTTTTAAATTTTGAGGCTGATGCAGATAATATAAAGTCTGAACATATTATAGAAAAAATATTAGAAAAATTAGAGAAGTAGATATGGGTGAAACCGGTTCCGCACTTGGAGACATTTTCGATGCTAAATTCCTGAGAAAACTCGAAACACTGTGTATTGAATGTAAGAAAACTTATGCCGGGGTCAGGAAGGGCAATTATGAGGCAGTCAATAAGAAGGGGACAAGTATTGAATTTGCCGATTATCAGGAGTATATTCCCGGAGATGATTTCAGATACATAGATTGGAATATTTATGGACGTCTTAACAAACTGTTAGTAAAGACCTTCAAGGAGGAAGAGGAACTGTCTGTTCACATCCTGTTCGATGTGAGCCGATCCATGTTGTTTCCAAAGGAAGACAAGAAATTTGATTACGCTAAAGATCTTGTAATCGCCCTGAGCTATATAGCCCTATCAAGCAAGAACAGTGTAAGGTTGGCAACAATGGCGGATACAGACAAGGTTTCCGGAAACAGGACTCCTTTTTTTCAGCAGAAAGCGAATATCTTTGTAATAGCAGATTTTCTAAATAAGGTTACACCGCAAGGCGAACTGGACTTTGTTGATTACATTTCAAAATACATATATGAGGTAAAGGGAAGAAGAGGTACGGTTGTTGTTATATCGGATTTTATGATGAAACCGGAAATCTATACCAAGGGACTTAATTTTCTGAGATTTAAAAATTTTGATATCAAGGTCATACAAATCCTGGGAGCAAATGAACTGAACCCGTTTGGAAAGGAAAAAAGAAGACAGGTAGTTGATGTAGAGACAAACAAAAGGATGAACATAAACTTGTCAGAAGCAAATCTTAAGAAATATAAAGCTTCCATTGAAGAACACAACCAGCGCCTGAGACACTTCTGCAGGATGAACAGAATAATTTATTCTCTGGCTAAAACAAACGTAAAGTTTGAAGATTTCATACTGCGCGATTTGCCGAAAATAGGTTTCATAAGATAAAGGGGATAAATGGGTGGAGTACAAAGCAAACCTGAAAATTAAAATATTATTTTCTATTGCTTTAATGTTTAATGTGTGTTAATGTATTTCTTAGTTGGTTGTTATGTTGTTCAGTATATACGCGTATATAAAGGCTGCAAGATTTCCAATCTTGTGGCCTTTTTTTATTATTTTACCTTTTTATTAATTAAAGGGGGTGATTTTCAGTATGCCGACAGGTACAGTTAAATGGTTCAGCGACTCAAAGGGCTTTGGCTTCATTACTCCGGAAGAAGGAGAAGATGTCTTTGTACACCATACCGCGATTCAGTCTGATGGTTTTAAAAGCCTTTCAGAAGGGGATAAGGTAGAGTTTGATGTCGAACAGGGCGAAAAGGGCAGTAAGGCCTCAAATGTTGTCAAGTTATAAATATATTATAAAGCATACTCATATATTTTATACTGTATACTCTATCGAAAAATAGTTGTATATATAAATAATATAGAGTAGTTGTTAAATATTATTGTAATGATAACGTATAAGCCCCCAATATCCATGAAGGATATCGGGGGCTTTTTTTATATATGCAGAAAAGAAAGAAAGCTGGTAGAATACCACCAAACCAATGTCAGCTTAAGTGCAGCATTATGTTTGAAAGGAAAACAGAATGAAGGTATATGTAGGAAATATGTCAGCCGACACTACTGAAGAGGATTTAAAGCTTGCCTGTGAAGCATTCGGTAAGGTTGAATCCGCCACAATCATGAAAGACAAGCTTAGTAGTGAGCCAAAAGTATTTGGATACGTGGAGATGTCATCAAAAGCTGAAGGACAGGCTGTTATTGACGGGCTGAATGGTAAAGAGTTAAAGGGGAGAACACTTAAAGTAAATGATGCACGTCCCCGTACCGAGAATTTTAGAGCCGGCAGGGGAGGATACGGCGGCGGCAAGAGAGAAGGATACGGCGGCGGCGGTAAAGGAGGAAAGTATGGCGGCGGTAAGGGCGGATATGGCGGCGGTGGCAAGGGAGGCTTCAGCGGCGGCCGCAGAGGAGGAGGACGGGGAAGATAACAGAGAAGCAAGATACAAGAGACAGGGTAGAGTAAGCACCAAATAATAAAACCCAAATAACAAACAAATTCCAATGAAGAAATCCAAAATAACAAACAAACTGATTCTGGTCATTTGGACATTGTGTTTTGTAGTTTTTACCTTTTTCGTTCCCTACTAATCTGGTTTAACCCGTTTTCCCATGGCGCTTGTTATACGTTGTAGAGCCGGAGATCTGTCTTTCTGGTCTATATGGACGTCCAGGATGCAGAAGCTTTCCGCATATTTGTGTATATCCTGTAAGACCTCCTCCAGTTGATCTTCAGTCTTAATATCAAACCCCATGCCCGTGCCAAGGATTTCAGGTATGCGGCTGTAGTTCCAATAAAGTATATCGTTAAACGGGCCATCCAACATCGGCCGCTCAGTTCCATAACCTCTATTATTCAGGACTACGACTATCGGATTAAGATTAAATCTGGCAATAGTTGATAATTCCATGCCCGTCATCTGAAAAGCGCCGTCTCCCACTAATACCAGAGGGCGCAGTTCCGGATTTGCCATCTGGGCCCCGATACTTGCCGGTACAGCAAATCCTAACGACGCATAGTATGCAGGTGATAAGAACTCAGTCTTACTGTGGATTGTCATATCAATGGCAGAGAATATCGCGTCTCCAATATCAGCGATAACAATCGTGTTGTCGTCCAGGAATGAATTAAGACGTTGATACAGATACTGCAGAGTAATTGCTTTGCCGGAAACCGGACTGGTTTGTTGGATAGGCGGTGGATGTGGAATATCAGTCATCTCCCGAGAACAGATATTTGCCTCTAAGAGCCCCTTTATGAAATCCTCCATGTATATCTCTTCGTATGTATGGTAGTGAACAGAAATCTTCTCACTGGTAACATAGATTGAACGTCCCTGGTCGAGGTGGGCAGAAAACATTCCAAGATTAATATCTGTCATAAATGTACCAAGAAGTATCAGGCAATCGCTTGACTCGACATATTTCATCACCTCTTCGCGGCCTATTTCAGCACAATATACCCCGAGATACAATTTGTGATTTTCACTGATTACAGACTTGCTGAGCAGTGTGGATGCAACCGGTATGTGGGTGGATTCTATAAACCGTAGTAAGTCGTCCTGAAGCCCGAAACGATGCAACTCTATACCGGCAATGATTATGGGATTTTTCGAAGCATTAATAAACTCTTTTGCTTCACGCAGGGCTTCATTAAGCGAGTTATTATTACTCGGCTCGGGCGCTGGCTTAGGCAAATGGTAAGGAGAGACTGTAACATTAACCATGTCGCGTGGCACTTCTATGTATACTGGTCTTTTATATCGCATTGCCGCGTTCAGCACACGGTCTATTTCACGGCATGCGGTCTGTGGGTCGGAAAGTACGGTTGAAGCTACAGTGAACTGCTCATATACCTTTAACTGAGTGTCAAAATCTCTGACTTTGTGATGTAATAGAGGCGACTTTAAGCGCTCGTTGGTGCCCGGCGATCCGCTGATTACAACAACCGGAGATTTCTCTGCAAAGGCCTGTGCTGTCGTATTGGACACCTTAAGGCCGCCAACACAATAAGTAACACAGACCGCTCCCATACCCTTGATTCTGGCATAAGCGTCAGCCGCGAAGCCTGCTCCCTGCTCATCACATGTGTTTACCACCTGCAATTCACTGCATTGCAGATCATGAAACAAACCCAACGCATAGTCGCCCGGAATACCGAATACATGCCGTACGCCAAAACCACGCAGCCGTTGAATGAGATAACCACTAATTGTAAGTTTAGTATCCATTGCTCTTATTAAATGATAAATCTGTTTAATACCAAAATCAAGGTGAAAAAAGATTGGACGCGGATAAACACAGATAAAGACGGATAAATGGAAAAAGAATTCTCATGCGGAGCCATTAAGACACAAAGGCACTAAGGCAAGAAGAGAGAGGCAAGAGAGTGTGCGCGATCGTGCACATAGGATAAATAGCGAGACGGTTTACGTGCATTCAGCGGAAATGGCAAGGTTGCCAAATCTGCTGAATATCTAACCATTTACCCAAAATGGCAGCATTGTCAAAGTGAGTAAATAGAGACCTTTCACAAGGATTTTGCCAACTGGGCAGGCCTGATCCTTTCTTTCTTCCAAATTATCAACTGCCCATCCAGCCATGCTCGTCCCCGCCAGTGCCTGGGTTCTGCTTCGGAGGTATCTCCCTATTAGAGTGATCATTGATTTCCGCTTTACATTCGTTACAAATATAATAAGTACCTCCCATGCCTTTTCCTTTACGCTGAAGAATAGATTTCTTTTTATTATTAAAACAAGTGGCACAAAGGTAATGGGCCGGTTCAGAATTATCAGCGGTGTTTTTTAAGGCATATACGTATACACCGGCTGCAACTTCATGCAATTCGTAGAGGTTTGTTTGAGCCGACCAGTCCTCAACGGCTTGTAGTTTTTTTTCTAAACAGTTCATTTCTGTTTATAGTGTTGAATACCGGCCTTGAAGGTCAAGGATATTACTTTGGAGTGTAATAATAGAATTGTTTATTTCTTGAAGTTTTAGCTGGGCAGTTGGTCTGGGTTCTTTGCAAAGTGATCTTGAAGGAAATTAACACCGATTTGAAGGGTGCTTAATGCAGCGGTAATAGTTGTCAAATCTATCATATTTTTATCCTTCTGCAAATCATCAAGGTTTTGTATAGATCTTATATTGAAAAAATAAATCGTCAACCTGTCAGCTTTTTTCAAACCACTCCGTTTTATAAAAATCAATAACCTTCTTCATAATGCCAATGACATTTCCGCCATCAACAGAGTAGTTTTTAGCTGGCCCTTTGTCAAAGTCTTTAACACTATCAATATCCTTCCAGTCATCAATAGGAAGGCTATTTTCAGAATCGGTTCGTGGATCTCGATTAATATGTTTTGACTTGTTACATAGTTTTCTGATTGTATCAAACTCAGGACAATTATCATAAATATTCTGAGAAAATTGTTTTTCTGGGGTGTCTGCTGGTGGCCAGCTACCCCCTCTTTTCTTATACCTAGGTGCTATCCATTCCCTCAGATGGTTAAGCGCCATGATCAGGAAGAGTAATTTAATTATATAGGAATTTCCATTTTAAGTCTTTTTGTTGAAAAGAGTTGTGATAAAAATACTTAAGGTTTTTATGGTATAAGTTGCAATAAAAGAAATGACTATAAGGAAGACAGGAAAGCAGGAAACATGAATTATGGGCAGGGTTTGATATAAAGGTTTTGTCTTGTACCTTTTTTTTCTGTATTCCTGCATTCCTTAGCGGATAAAACTAAAGTCCGCCCGTAGGGCGCTAATTCAACCACGCTAAGCGTGCCTGCCTGTCCCCGCCTGCCGCGGGCAGGGGCAGACAGGGCTGGATGTAGTAAAAGCTGCATTTTTATACACATATAGAGAGGAGTCAGGAAATGAATAAGTATAATGGTCGTTATATACATCTATTTCTAATATTAGTTGCATGTTTGATAAGTCTTCTTATTTATAATTCTAAAGACACCATGGCTGCATATGAGGAAGGTGATGTTTCCAATGGTGGAACAATAACGGGTACAGTAACGCTTGCAGGTGATGTCCCGGAAGCAAAATCATTAAAAGTAGAAAAAGACCAGGAAGCATGCGGGCATGAACCTAAACCATCCGAGGCGTTATTGGTGTCTTCCGATAAAAATATTGAGACTGCAGTGGTGTCTATAACGAATATTTCAAAAGGAAAGAAGTTCGATGGATCTGGTGAAAATTTAGCACTTGATCAGAAAGAATGTGTTTTTGTCCCTCACGTCCTCACAATTCCGCCAGGAAGTACCGTCGACCTGCTTAATAGCGACAATGTAATGCACAATCTCCATTC
>JAANXD010000030.1 GCA_018263435.1 Candidatus Scalindua arabica
CAATTTTTTTAGGTATCCCGCATTGGCTTAGTTTAAGTTCCGGACCAACAACAATTACTGATCGTGCTGAATAGTCGACTCTCTTACCAAGCAGATTCTCCCTGAATCTCCCCTGCTTACCCTTAATCATATCAGTCAAAGATTTCAAAGGACGGCTGTTACTGCCCAGGATAGGACGCTTACCTCTGCCATTATCAAAAAGCGCATCCACCGCCTGCTGCAACATTCTTTTCTCATTTCTGATTATCACTTCCGGTGCATTCAGATCTATTAGTTTTTTAAGACGATTATTTCGATTAATTATACGCCTGTAGAGATCGTTAAGGTCTGAACTGGCAAAATCTCCACTTTCCAATAATACCAAAGGCCTCAAATCCGGAGGAATAACCGGAACAACATCCATAACCATCCACTCAGGCTTGTTCACAGAATCTCTAAAAGATTCAACAATTGCTAATCTTTTTATTATATCCTTGGTTCGCTGTTTAGATTTTGTTTCCGTAAGCTCTATCCTAAGATCCTTAGATGTTTTCTCTAAATCCAGGCCTTGGAGTATTGCCCGGATAGCCTCGGCACCCATACCGGCACTGAAACTACCTTCTCCATATTTTGCCTGAGCATCTGCATGCTCATCAACCGTCAATAATTGATATTCTTTAAGTGGCGTACTTCCCGGATCTATCACAACGTAACCCTGAAAATATATAATCCTTTCCAAGACGTTAGTTTTCATACCTAAAAGAGTTCCTATTCGCGAAGGCATTGCCTTAAAAAACCATATATGAACAATAGGCGCTGCCAAGCCAATATGCCCCATCCTTTTTCTTCTTACGCGAGAATGAGTTACCTTGACCCCACATCTATCACAGACAATCCCTTTATGCTTAATACCTTTATATTTCCCGCAAAAGCATTCCCAATTACGCTCTGGACCAAAAATCCGCTCACAAAATAGCCCATCTTTCTCTGCACGATATGTACGATAATTTATTGTTTCTGGTTTCTTTACTTCACCATATGACTTGCTCCTGATATTCTCTGTTGACGATAGTGATATCCTTACGGAGCTATATTCATTTATCTTTTCATATGTGCTAACTGTCATTAGTTAATCTCCATTTATCGTTAAAAAAGAGATAAATTTTAATTGCTTCAATCATGTGCTTTAAAATAATAGAGCACATAACAATCTAACTTGTTTATTTAAAGTTTTTCATCCTTCTCAAGCGTCAAGGCAAGGCCCAGTCCTTCAACTTCTTTGGTCAGCACTTCAAATGATGCAGGAGTTCCTGCTTCCAGCGTATTCTTACCCTTAACCATTGACTCGTAAATTCTGGTACGACCCTCGACATCATCACTTTTCACTGTAAGAAGTTCTTGCAGATTATAGGCAGCCCCATAAGCTTCTAATGCCCACACTTCCATCTCCCCAAACCTTTGCCCGCCGAACCTTGCCTTTCCTCCAAGAGGCTGTTGTGTGATCAAGGAATACGGCCCCGTAGCTCTGGCATGTACCTTCTCGTCAACTAAGTGATGCAGCTTCAACATATACATGTAACCAACTGCAACCTTTTGATTAAAGGCGTCACCGGTGCAACCATCATATAACACAGCCTTTCCGTCCTCCGGAAGCCCTGCTTCTTTCAAAGTATCCCTTACTTCATACTCTTTTGCTCCATCGAAGATAGGCGTAATAGCCTGGAAATTCAATTTCTTTGCAGCCCAACCCAGGTGTATTTCCAGGACTTGGCCCAGATTCATCCTGGAAGGAACTCCAAGAGGATTCAGAATCATCTCAACTGGCGTTCCATCCTCCAAACATGGCATATCTTCCACGGGCAGAATCCTGGCTATGACCCCTTTGTTACCATGCCTTCCTGCCATTTTATCCCCGACTGACAACCTCCTTTTCGTTGCAATAGAAACCTTTGCCACTTCCAATACACCGCTTGGTAATTCGTCTCCTCTTTTTAATTGACTTATTTTTGTATTTTTATCTTCCTTCAAAGACTCAATGCTTTCGTTATGCTCATCACAAATTCTCGACGCCCTTTCACTTTTCCTCTTATTACTACCAGAATCAAAGTTTCTAATATCAAACAGCTCCTGCAATTCAAGAACACGTTCGATATCCGTGCTGTATGAAACCTTCAAAGGCTTGTCCGTTTCTAAATATACAAGTGTACCATCAAAAACCTGTTCCAGGTCTTTTATCATTTTTACAAATTCTTTTGCTATTGCTTTATCAAATTTAACTTCTATGCCTTTTATTTCATTTGTAACTTTTTGTCTTTTTTCTTCTGACAGATGGGCCCTTCGAGAGAAAAGCTGTGTATTTATAACAATCCCTTCTACACCAGATGGCACTTCCAGAGAAACATTCTTGACGTCCTCTCCAGCTCTACCAAATATTGCATGTAAAAGTTTTTCTTCCGGAGACAGTTCACTTCTACTCTTTGGAGCAATCTTTCCCACAAGAATATCTGAAGGTTTAACCTTCGTTCCAACACGAATAATACCGTTTTCATCTAAATTACTGAGAGCCTTTTCGGAAACATTTGGTATATCCCTGGTGAATTCTTCCTTCCCAAGTGTAGTCTCCCTGATCTCTACCTCAAACTCATCTCTATGAATTGACGTATAACTGTCGTTCTTGAGCAAACTTTCACTAACCACCATAGCATCTTCAAAATTGTAACCATCCCATGTCATAAAGGCCACCAATACATTTCTGCCCAAACTCAATTCACCATTACAAGTAGCAGCACCATCAGCAATAATTTCTTTCCTTTTTACCTTTTGCCCCTCTACTACTATAGGCTTCTGGTTTAAACAGGTTCCTTCGTTTAAGCCAACATATTTCCTCAGCTTGTATATATCGCTGTCATTAATAATTATTTGCTCACCATCAACTTTAGTAACAGTACCAGAATTTTCAGCACGAACAACCATGCTGGAATTCTGTGCAACCATTTTTTCCATACCTGTAGCAACAAGTGGTGGCTCTGTTATTAATAACGGGACGGCTTGCCTTTGCATGTTTGATCCCATTAAAGCCCTGTTCGCATCACTATGTTCAAGGAATGGGATCAGACTTGTAGATACTCCCACCAACTGCTTCGGTGACACATCTATGTAATCAACTTCCTTCACATCAGCAAGCTTGACATCTCCACTAAAACGTGCAAGGACTTCACTGTTTAATCCCTGAGCCCCAAAACACGATTGAGCATCTGCCGGTGCAAGAGTTTTGCCTTCCTCTTCATCAGCACGAAGATAGACAATCTCATTTGTCAGCTTGCCGTTTTTGATCTTTAAGTAAGGAGAAATCAAGAAACCATAATCATCAGTTGATGCATATATACTTAATGATGCTATCAATCCAATATTTGTGCCCTCCGGAGTCTCAATAGGGCATATTCGTCCGTAATGAGAGAGGTGAACATCTCTAACCTCAAATCCGGCCCTCTTTCTATTAAGCCCACCTGGGCCCAGGGCGCTTAATCTTCGCTCATGTGTAAGCTGCGCTAACGGATTGGTCTGATCTAATACCTGAGACAACTCACCACGACTAAAGAAATACTCTATTGCCGAAAATATCGTTCTAGAGTTTATGAGTATTCTTGGCGTCAACAGATCAAAATCCTTAGTATTCATCCTTTCCTGGACTGTTCTCCTCAGCTTGAGAAATCCTCTACGTAATTCTTCACCAAACAATTCATCAAGAGTTCGGAGCCGCCTGTTACCAAGATGATCTATATCATCAATACTTCCTTCATCTTTTCTAAGTGTCATAATATACTTGATAGAATTTATATAATCTTCAGGCTTTAAAGTCATTTCGTTATCAGGTACTCCTTGCCCCAATTTTCTATTTAATCTAAATCGCCCTACAAGACCTAATTTATATCTTTTTGCATCAAAAAACTTATCATGAAACAATTGTTTTGCCTTATCCAATTGTTGAGGGTTTCCAGGCCTGAATCTCGCGTAAACCTTCAATAACGCATCCTCATGAGATTCCGCATTATCACTTTCCAGAGTATTAAGTATCAAAGGATCATCCATACTCTTGATAACTTCAATCTTTTTAAGATTTGAATTCGATATAACACCAACCATTTCCTCAGTTATCTGCCTTCCAGCTTCCACTATAATCTCACCAGTTTGAGGATTTATCAACCGGCCGACTAAATACCGGTCTTTAAGTTTTTTTATCGAAGCAGTATCCTTTATACTGACTGTTTCCGTTTCGTAGAAAAGCCTGATAATATCTTCGTCCTTTGAATATTTCTCTGACATTGCTCTCAGGAAACATGTCGCAGGAAATTTACCACTTTGATCAACCCTGGTAGTCAAAACATCTTTTTTCCCAACTTCCACCTCAATCCAACTGCCACGCTCCGGAATAACTCTGCAAGAGTGCATTCTCTTCTCTACATGTAGTTCCTCAACAAAGTCCACACCTGGCGACCTATGTAGCTGAGTTACGACGACCCTTTCTGTTCCATTAATTATGAACTCTCCACCGCCAATCATAACAGGAATCTCTCCCAGATATACCGCCTCCTCAACAGGTTCTTCCTTATTTAATCTTAACCAGACCCTCAGAGGTTTGCCATAAATCAACTTCAATTTCCTGCATTCATCCGGACCGTAACGTGGTTTCCCTATCTCATACTTTATGTATTCCAGGTTAATCGTTTCGTCATAGTTGTTTATTGGAAAAGTCTCTCGCAAGATGGCTTCTAAACCTCGATTCTTACGCTTTTCCGGAAGCACATCTTCCTGCAAAAAAGCAGCATATGACTTAGTCTGAGTCCGGATGAATGCAGGAAATTGAAGTATATCGGGAATCTTACCGTAATTTCTTATGTTCATCTTTATCATTTTTATACTTTCTTTTGCAGTATTCCAACAAAAGGGTTTTTTAATTTACTACTTTACGCAAGTTCAACTACCGCACCAGCATCTTCTAATGCTTTTTTTACCTTCTCCGCTTCTTCCTTTGCAACACCTTCTTTTATGGGTTTTGGCGCGCCATCTACCAATGCCTTTGCCTCTTTTAACCCAAGAGAAGTTTCTGCACGGACAGCTTTAATAACCTGAATCTTGTTCGCACCAACTTCCTTCAGAACAACATCAAACGTTGATTTCTCTTCCTTAGCTGCCTCTTCTCCGCCAGCCGCTGGCATACCACCCATCGGAACCGCCATTGCCGCTGAAGCAGAAACACCAAATTTTTCCTCAAAAGCCGTTACCAACTGAGAAGCCTCAAGCAAACTCATTCCTTCAACCAGTTCAAGTACCTGAGTAATCTTTTCAGTAGGCTCAGTTTTCTCTACTTCTGTATCTGTTGCCATAATTTCCTCCTTTTACCTTTTAAACATTCTTTATATTAAACATCACTCTTTTTTCTCTTTTATCGCATGCAAGACTCGACAAAGGCTACTTGCCGTGGCATTAAATACATTTGCCAATTGGACCATAGGTGCCTGTATCGCAAATACTATTTGTGTTAAAACTACCTCTCTGGACGGAATTGAAGCCAGAGTTTTGATATTGTCAAGTGACATCAACTCTCCATCTACCCATCCGCCTATAACTTTAAAGTCCGGTATCTCCTTAGAACATTTCTTCAGCTCTTTGGCCAGTTCTACAGGATCGTCGTCACTTGACGCAACAACTGTTTGAGCATCAAACATTTGCCCAAGCTCAGAAACCCCTACTTCCTTAAATGCTATAAAGGCAAGAGAATTCTTTACAACCTTCACATCGATATTCTTCTCCCCCAGATCACCCCTCAACACATTCGACTGATGAGCGTTTATTCCCTTAAAATTCGCAAGAACAAGATTTTTCTTGCCCTTATAGTCAGTTACAAGCTCATCAACAATTAATTTCTTTAACGCTTTAGACATTTTTAAAATTCATTAAAATATTTGACTATGAAGCCAGTGCAACTCTTACACCAGGACTCATAGAAGATGAAATAGATATTTTTTGAACAAAAGTCCCTTTTGCTGCAGGTGGCTTATTGCTGACAATGTGCTTTATGAATGAACTAAGATTTGCGATCAGGTCTTCTTCAGAAAAAGATGTTTTCCCCACGGGCACATGAACATTGCCACCAGCATCTGTTCTATATTCTATCTTACCTTCCTTAAATTCTTTAACTGCAGTTTCAACATCATTCGTTACCGTTCCTGACTTCGGAGACGGCATCTTACCCTGCGGACCCAGAACTCTGCCCAGTTTACCCACTTTGCCCATCATGTCAGGTGTTGAGATTGCCACATCAAAATCTAACCACCCGCCCTCGACTTTCTTCAGTAAATCATCACCACCCGCCTCGACGGCACCGGCCTTCTGTGCCAGCTCTATTTTGTCTCCACTGGCAAAGACTACAACCCTTACTTCTTTTCCAATCCCTTTAGGCAGAGAGAATGACCCACGGACTATCTGATCCGAATGCTTGGGATCAACGCCTAATTTCATGACAATGTCAACAGTTTCATCAAACTTAGTCTTGCCAAAGGTTTTTAGGACTGAAACCGCTTCTTTCAGTTCATATTCCTTCGATTTATCGACCGTTTTATTTGAATCAACGTAACGTTTACTTCTAGACTTCATTTATTAATTTCCTTTAATATATTTAAGATTTCTAGCCCTCTACCTTTAAACCCATAGATCGAGCAGTACCTTCGATAATCTTCCCGGCCATCTCAAGATTTCTTGCGTTAAGGTCGGGCAGTTTTACTTTTGCGATCTCTTCAACCTGCGACTTTGTTACTTTACCTATCTTGTCCCTGTTCGGTTCCGAAGAACCTTTCGCTATCCCCGCAGCTTTTTTGAGCAAAACGGCAGCTGGAGGTGATTTGAGAATAAAAGTAAATGATTTATCCTTGAAAACTGAAATCTCCACAGGCGTAATAGTCCCCTGCAAATCTTTGGTCTTCTCATTGAATTGAGTAACAAATTGGCCAATATTCACCCCATGCTGTCCTAAAGCAGGGCCGACAGGAGGCGCTGGAGTAGCTTGCCCTCCGGGGATTTGTAATTTTATTTTAGTATCTGCTTCTTTTGCCATTAAATTCTCAATAAAAAATGTATACTATATTGCCTCTACCTGCCAATATTCCAACTCTACAGGTGTAGGCCTGCCAAATATCGTAAGCATTAATTTTAAACAACCACTAGCCGGCAAGACCTCTTCAACCACTCCGTCAAAATTCTCGAAGGGGCCTTCCTTAACCCTTACCCTATCTCCCGCACTAAACTCTATCGTTGCTTTCGGCTTTTCTTCCCCTCGTTCTGCTCTTTCCAATAACTTCTCAACTTCACTACTTAGCATTGGTATCGGCTTACTATCTCCACCAATAATATCACCTGCTCCTGGAGCCTCACGAATCATATACCACACTTCTTCCGGGATTTCACCTTTCTCATCAACTTCTATTTCCGCCATTATATAACCCGGATATATCTTCCTTTCGGCTACTCTCTTCTTTCCACCTTTGATTTCAGATACCTTTTCACTAAGCACTAAAATCTGTGGGATAAGATTTTCAATTCCTTGGATTTTAATACGTTTCTCCAAATCATTTTTAACCCTATCCTCTTTGTTACTTTGCACACGAAGCACAAACCACTTTTTCCCCATAACACAAAACAATAATTCTTGTCAAAACTAGAAACGCTATACATTCACACTAATTACTCTTTCCATGAAACTCTTTGAAACTTACCTAGCAGGAAGATGGTGGGTCTTGCTCAGCTATTTCTGAATTAGCGGTGTTCGAATAGACGTGATCTCAAGCTTCCAAGATGCTCAACGCTATTGCCCCTCAACCCCAGACAAAATACTTACTACAATATTTCTATAGCTTTCATAAAAGTTGACACTATCCAGTCAACACAGAAAACATACACCCCCAAGACTACCAAACATACGATAACAACAATTGTTGAGCCAATTAATTCGCTCCTTGTCGGCCATGAAACCTTTTGAAGCTCTGCCTGTGTATCTATAAAAAACTCTACAGCTTTCTTGGACCTGTTATCTAGCCCCTTTAGCCCTATTTCAAAACCAGTTGTAAATAAACATATAAATATACCGCACAAAACAAAAAGGGCACATGAACCTGCTACCCCCCAAGTCAAACTTATATCCAGCACGGGCACCCTGGCACCGGCATAGAATTCTGGAAGATCTATCAATGCTCCATATAAAGAGTATGCGGCAAATATTGCGGCAAGACCAAAGAGTCCTGCTACCGCACTTCTTGCATATACGCCCATTCCCTTTCTATAAATTTGAAAAGTCATACTCGCTACTCTTCTATAGTAAAATTGTCTGGCAGGTCTGGAGGGACTCGAACCCCCAACACCCGGATTTGGAATCCGGTGCTCTAGCCGATTAGAGCTACAGACCTTCTTTCTATTTTTTTTGCTCTTTATGCAGTGTATGTGACCTGCAAAACTTACAGAACTTTTTCATTTCCAGACGCTCAGTCTGTTTCAGCTTCTTACTTGTTCTATAATTCCTACTACTACATTCTGTACATGCCAGAGTTATATAATTCGCCATTACGCTTTACTTTTATCACTATTCAATAATTTTAGTAACAACACCCGCACCTACCGTCTTTCCACCTTCTCTTATCGCAAACCTCAACTCCTTGTCCATCGCTATCGGAGTTATCAACTCTATCTGCAAATTAGCATTGTCACCGGGCATCACCATCTCCGCCCCACCCAACAACGTCGCCACTCCTGTCACATCCGTCGTCCTGAAATAAAACTGCGGACGGTATCCATTAAAAAACGGCGTATGCCTCCCGCCCTCTTCCTTCGTCAATATATACGCCTCTGCCTCAAACTTGGTATGCGGTGTTATACTACCAGGCTTCGCCAACACCTGACCTCGCTCCAAATCATCCTTCTCCACTCCCCTTAACAATACGCCTACGTTATCCCCTGCCATACCCTCCTCAAGCGTCTTGTTAAACATCTCTACTCCTGTTACCACCGTCTTCCTTATCTCCTTTACCATTCCCACTATCTCTACCTCGTCGCCTACTTTCAATACACCTCGCTCCATCCTGCCCGTACCTACCGTTCCTCTCCCCTTTATACTGAATACGTCCTCTATCGACATCAAAAACGGCTTGTCTGTCTCTCTCACAGGATCTGGTATGTAACTATCCAGTGCATCCATCAACTTATGTACCTGCCCACACTGCTCACACTCCTTCTTACCACAACCACACTCCGCAACCTTAAGCGCTGAACCCTGGATCACAGGTATATCGTCTCCTGGAAACTCATACTTGCTCAATAACTCCCTGATCTCCATCTCCACCAATTCTACCAACTCAGGATCATCCAACTGATCAATCTTGTTCATAAACACCACTATCTTCGGCACCCCTACCTGTCTCGCAAGCAGTATATGCTCTCGTGTCTGCGGCATAGGACCATCCGGCGCACTTACAACCAGTATCGCACCATCCATCTGTGCTGCTCCGGTTATCATATTCTTTACATAATCAGCATGGCCTGGACAATCAACATGGGCATAATGCCTCTTCTCTGTCTCATACTCAACATGCGCTATCGCTATCGTTATACCTCTCTCCCTCTCCTCCGGCGCATTGTCTATTGAATCAAATGCCCTCTCCTTCGCAAACCCATCCTTCGACAATGTGTGTGTTATCACTGACGTCAATGTAGTCTTACCGTGGTCTACATGCCCTATCGTTCCAACATTTACATGCGGCTTTGTCCTCTCAAATACTTCCTTGGCCATCCCTTTTCTACCTCCAAAAACAACTTAAAGATTTTCTGAATTATGCTACGCTACTATAGCTTTTTGCCGGTGCCGGCTTATATTCTAAAGGCTCCATGGTATATGTACCCCTGCCTTGAGTAATCGATCTCAAAACACTCGAATAGCCAAAGGTCTCAGCCAATGGTATTTTTCCTTTAACTATCCTCAAGTCCCCCTCATTTGCCATCTCGACAATATGAGCCCTGCGGCCATTCATGTCACCAAGCACATCGCCAAGGTAATTATCCGGAACCGTAATTTCTATCAACATTATTGGTTCCAACAGAACAGATTTAGCCTTTTCTACAGCCCTTTTCAATGCCACTCCAGCGGCATGGTAAAAAGCAAATTCTGACGAATCAACTGAATGCATATCACCATCCATAAGAGTCACTTTAATATTTATAAGAGGATAACCACCTGACACACCGCTTGTTGCAGTATCAACAATACCCTTTTCCACAGATTTTATAAACTGCCTTGTAATTGCGCCTCCTTTTATCTGATCTTCAAACTCTACAGCCTTCTCTCCACCTACATGTGGCTCCAACTTAATTTCTATGCGGGCGTATTGACCACGTCCCCCAGTTTGTTTTACAAATTTTTCATCTATTTCAGCTTCGTGTTGCACAGTTTCTCTATAGGACACTCTGGGTGCACCCACATTTGCATTTACCTTATACTCGCTCAACATCCTGTTCTTCAAAACTTCAAGATGTAATTCGCCCATTCCCGAGATTATTAACTGACCCGTCTCATCATCTGTATGAACCTTAAAAGTCGGATCTTCTTTAGACAACCGGGCCAGAACAAAAGCCAATTTCTCTTTCTCTGCTTCAGTTTTTGGCTCTATAGCCATGGAAATAACTGTTTCAGGAAATTCCATTTTCTCCAATAAAACAGGATGATCCTCATCACATATCGTATCACCGGTTCCAGTTTCTTTAAATCCTACTATAGCCACAATGTCCCCAGCCGATGCACTTTCCAGCTGCTCTCTTTTATCAGCATGCATGCTGTATATTCGGCTCGCCAGTTCTTTTTTCCTACTCTTTGAATTATAAAGCCTCTGCCCGGATTCCATCTTGCCGGAATAGATACGCATAAATGTAAGATCCCCATGTTTATCAGATGCAATCTTAAAAGCCAAGGCACTAAGATGTTCTTCTTCTGTCGGACTCAATTCTACAGCAGAATCATCTTTTGCATTAGTACCTTTTATTGGTGGGATTTCCAGAGGTGACGGTAAATAGTCACATACCGAATCAAGCAACTGCTGAACGCCTTTGTTCTTAAATGCAGAACCACATAATACGGGCATTAAACCGAACTTAATAGTTCCCTCCCG
The DNA here is from genome assembly GCA_018263435.1 of Candidatus Scalindua arabica. Taxonomy (GTDB): domain Bacteria; phylum Planctomycetota; class Brocadiia; order Brocadiales; family Scalinduaceae; genus Scalindua; species Scalindua arabica. Next base: position 11,181 of record JAANXD010000030.1, read on the forward strand.
AATAGCACTTACTATTTCTTCCTCACTGATGGAGCTTTCACTTAAATATTTATCCATGAACCAATCTACTTTGTCAGCAATCCCCTCTAGCATCAACTCTCTATATGTTCCAGCATCATTTAACATGGCATCCGGTATATCACGCTCCTCATAAGTAGATCCAGACTTGTCATCTTCGTGAGTGAATATAATAGCCTTCATCTTTATTAAATCAATGACACCCTCAAAGTTCTTTTCTTTACCAACCGGCAGTTGGACTGGAACAACACTCTTATTTAATTTATCCTTAATTTCGTTAAACACTTTTACAAAATCAGCACCTATTCTATCCATTTTATTAACGAAACAGATTCGGGGAACATTATATTTATTGGCCTGTCTCCACACTGTCTCTGTTTGTGCCTCAACACCACCGACTCCACAAAAAACACATATTGCGCCGTCTAAGACCCTTAGAGATCTTTCAACTTCAATTGTAAAGTCTACGTGTCCCGGAGTGTCGATTACGTTTATTTGATAATCTTTCCAGAAACATGTGGTTGCCGCAGCAGTAATGGTAATACCCCGCTTCTGCTCCTCCTCCATCCAGTCCATAGTTGCAGTACCCTCGTGAACCTCACCTAATTTGAAGCTTTTACCGGTATAGAATAGTATACGTTCTGTCGTTGTAGTTTTCCCTGCATCAATATGAGCAGCTATTCCTATATTCCTTAGATTTGTCAGATTCTTCTTTTTTGCCATGATACGCTTACTTTAAAGTTACCATGCAAAATGAGCAAAGGCTTTATTTGCCTCAGCCATTTTGTGAGTATTTTCCCGTTTTGTGATTGACACACCCTGCTTCTTATATGCATCAGATAGTTCGTCTGCCAGTTTTTGATGCATCGCTTTCCCTTTCTTGCTTCGTGTTGCTTCAAGTATCCACCTGATACCCAACGATAATTGCCTCTTTCTAGACACCTCAACCGGAACCTGATATGTCGCCCCACCAACACGTTTTGACTTTACTTCAACCAACGGCTTGACATTATTGATGGCCGCTTCTACTATTTCTAAAGGTTCTTTATCGGGAAATCTAGTCTGTAATAAATCTGTAGCCTGATAAAAAACTTTCTCGGCAACACTCTTCTTGCCCTTATGCATTAAATTATTAATAAACTTAGCAACTAAAGTGCTTTTAAAACGCACATCTGGCTTTAGATAAACTTCAGTGCTTTTATATTGCAGTGCCATGAATTATCTCCCACACTATCAAACAACAAATAAACTAAAGACTATTTCGAACTTTTTGCTCCGTATTTAGACCTGCCGCGCTTTCTACCATCTACACCTGCCGTATCCAATTTACCTCTTATTATGTGATATTTAACTCCAGGAAGGTCACGTACCCTCCCACCCCTTATCAAAACTATTGAATGCTCCTGCAAGTTGTGTCCTTCACCCGGTATATAAGCCGTAACCTCTTTTCCGTTTGTCAGCCTTACCCTTGCCACCTTCCTTAAAGCAGAATTAGGTTTTTTAGGTGTTCTCGTCATAACCTGTAGACAAACACCTTTTTTTTGTGGGCATTCCTCCAAATCAATACTTTTACTTTTTTTCGATATCTTTTTTCTACCTTTTCTTACTAACTGATTTATTGTTGGCATATATTATCCCTCTAGCTTAATTAGATAACGTTGGTAACCTCTCGTCCTTCTCTTCAATCTTATCATCAGGTGTTTCTATGACATCTTTCTCCATAACCAACTTAAGATATGGTTTGTATCCCGTTCCAGTTGGCACCAAATGCCCGAGAATTACATTTTCTTTCAGTCCTACAAGCTTATCCCTATTTCCTTCTAAAGCAGCTTTTGTTAATACCTTGGTTGTTTCCTGAAAAGATGCCGCTGATATAAAACTATCGGCTTGTACGGAAGCTTTTGTAATTCCCAGTAATAGCGGTTCCGCACTGGCAGGCTTACCACCGCTTTCTTTTGCCTTAACATTTATTTCTTTAAACTTAAACTTGTCAATAATCGCGCCTTGTAGTAATTTTGTATCGTTAGCTTCGTCTACCTGCACTTTCCGTAACATCTGTGAGATAATTATTTCAACATGCTTATCATCTATTGGTACGTTCTGTGAACGATAAACATTTTGAACTTCCTTTAATGTATACTGTTGTAATTCTTCCTCTCCACAAATCCTTAAGATATCCTGAAGAACGAGAGGACCTTCTACCAACGCATCTCCCGCTTTTACACGATCCCCCCTGTGCACCCTCAAATGCTTACCACGAGGAACAAGATGATCTACTTCCATTCCGGATTCACCTTTAACAATTATCGTCCTTTTACCTCTCTTCTTCTCGCCTAGCTCTACTATGCCATCTATTTCACTCATTACGGCAGGATCCTTTGGTCTTCTTGCCTCAAAAATCTCTGATACTCGAGGTAATCCACCAGTTATATCCTCTGTTCTCGTAATCTCCCTAGGCGTTTTAGCCAGAAGCGTACCGGCGGTAACCTTTGAACCCTCTTCAACCTCTATATGCGCCTTCTCCGGTATTGGATAAAGTCCCTGGATTTTCCCTTTACTGTCCTCAAGAATTATTTGAGGATGAAGGTCTCCTTTATGTTCTACAATCACCTTTCTTTTAATACGGGTTACAGCATCATATTCTCTACGCATTGTTTTATTCTCTATTATATCTTCGAAGCGAATTTTACCCCCCATCTCAGCAAGGATTGGAGTCATATGAGGATCCCATTTGATTATTGTTCGCCTCGCTGCAACCTTTTCATTTTCCTTCACTAAAACTATTGCACCAAGTGGTACGGCGTGTTTTTCGAGTTGCCTGCCCTTATCATCAACAATGAGTATTTCTCCCTTACCACCCAGGGTAATATTTTCTCCCTGTGGATTCTCTACTACATTTAGATCACTGTAGTTGACACGGCCGGCCCTCCTAACCCTTATTTCTGACTCTTCAATTGAACGTGTCGCAGTTCCACCTATATGAAATGTTTTCATGGTTAATTGGGTTCCAGGCTCTCCTATGGATTCGGCAGCAATGATTCCCACCGCCGTACCTTCTTCTACCAATCTACCTTTAGAAAGATCCATACCGTAACACTTAACACACAAACCTTGCGGCACCTCACATGTTAATGCAGAACGTACACGAATCTTCTCATACCCCAATGCCTCAATCTTTTTTGCTTTCTCTTCTGTAATGAGTTCGTTTTCATTGACTATCTTCTCATCCTTAACCAAATCTACAATATTATTCAAAGATACTCTGCCAGTAAGAACCCTGTGGAGGGGAACTTCAACACGGTCTCCCCTATAAACGGCGCTCTTACTGATTCCATTAACTGTCCCACAATCATGAGAGGTAACAATTACATTTTGGGCAACATCTGCAAGTTTTCTGGTTAAGTAACCGGAATCTGCCGTTTTCAAGGCCGTATCGGCCAACCCTTTTCGTGCGCCATGAGTTGAACTGAAATACTCCAATACGCTTAACCCTTCACGAAAGTTTGCTTTGATTGGTGTCTCTATTATCTTACCTGACGGTTTGGCCATAAGGCCTCTCATGCCCGCAAGCTGTCTCAATTGCTGAGTACTTCCCCTGGCACCTGATGCAGACATTAAATACACAGGGTTTAGATACAACTCTCCATCTCTTATGTCGTTCTTAAGCTCATCAATCATCTCCTCCGCCACTACTTCACCGGCATATGTCCAGGTATCTATTACCTGATTATATCTTTCACCCTCCGTGATTATGCCCCTACGGTATAACTTCTGAGTCTTTTCAACCTCTTTCTGTGTTTTTTCCAATATTTGAGCCTTCTTATCTGGCATCTTTAAATCCATTATCGAAAGAGAAAGGCCAGCCTTTGTACACTCTTTAAAACCTATCTCTTTTACTTTGTCCAACAGATCAACAGTGGCCTCTTTGCCTAATATTCTATAACAATCCTGGATAATATTTTTTATTGATTTGTGATCAAGAGGGTAATTATAAAACGGCAGCTCAGAAGGCAAGGCTTCGTTAAATATAACACGGCCTACCGTGGTAGTACATAACGTACTCCCTGCCTGTTTAACGCCTTCGTTCTTAACAGATTTATCTGGATCCAGCCTGAGTTTAATTTGGGTATGAACGCCAACCTTCTTCAATGCATAAGCCATTAACACTTCGTCATAATTACTGAAGCTTTTAAGTTTTTCCTCATCTTGCCCTCCTATAAAAGTCGTCAAAAAGTAACAACCCAGAACTATGTCCTGCGAAGGAGTAATTATAGGCTCACCCGAAGCAGGAGAAAAAATATTATTAGTCGACAACATCAGTGTTCTTGCTTCAATTTGTGCCTCAACGGATAGGGGCAAATGAACTGCCATTTGGTCTCCGTCAAAGTCAGCATTGAATCCGCGGCACACCAACGGATGAAGTTTTATTGCATTGCCTTCCACGAGAGTCGGCTCAAAAGCTTGAATTCCCATACGATGCAATGTCGGAGCCCTGTTAAGTAAAACCAGATGCTTACTTACCACATCATCAAGAATATCCCAAACCTCTTCATCTTGCCTTAACAACATCTTCTTTGCACTCTTTATAGTATCTGCCAGCCCGATTTCCCTTAAACGTCGAATTATGAATGGCTGGAATAATTCAAGTGCAATTTTTTTAGGTATCCCGCATTGGCTTAGTTTAAGTTCAGGGCCAACGACTATTACTGATCGTGCTGAATAATCAACTCTCTTACCAAGCAGATTCTCCCTGAATCTCCCCTGCTTACCCTTAATCATATCAGTCAGAGATTTCAAAGGACGGCTGTTGCAGCAGGCGGTGGATGCGCTTTTTGATAATGGCAGAGGTAAGCGTCC
>JAANXD010000031.1 GCA_018263435.1 Candidatus Scalindua arabica
TTTCTTTCGAAAATGATTCCTCAAATATCGCAACCACTATATTGTTACCAGCCAGCTTTAAAGCCATCAACGGGTTCTTGCTGAACCATATAAATGCCTGGGGAATAGTTACAAAAAATGTGGTCTTAACCTGATTGCCAAACCAGGCAAATGGATTATTCAGGAGCCAGATGAATCCGACAGCGCCTTTCCTGTAGAACCAGTCAGCATCTATATTAATTGCCCTTATTTTAGATGGGTAGATTCCCGATAGGAGAAGGAGTGTGAATGCAAGCGCTGAAAATAGCAGCAACTGAAGCTGGGACATTACATGTGACATAGTGTAAGGCACATAATCAACAGGAAAAGGAAGGATATTGTATAGCGTAGCCGGAAAAGTACCTATAAAAATACATAACGCTGCGGCAATACCCATGGCTATCAGCATATTAAGAGGAGGTTCCTTTGTCCTGATACCTGAGTCTTGCGCAAAAAATGCAAAATAGGGAACCTTAATCCCTGCACTAAGAAATCCTCCAGATGAAGCAATAAGGAGCGTCAGAAAGACACCAGACATATGGCTCTTTGCTACGGAGGACACTTCCATAGATTCGCCTACAAAACCACTGAAGAGGGGGAATGCAGACAATGATGCGGCACCTACTATACAAAAGATACACGTCAGAGGCATAGTTTTATACAAGCCTCCTATATCTGTTGCATTAATCTTTCCTGTTTGATATAAAACGGCCCCCATAGTCATAAAAAGGAGAGATTTGTAAAGAATGTGTGCAAAGGCATAGGCAGTGGTACCATTTATAGACAATTCCGTACCTATCCCTATTCCAACTACCATAAATCCGACATGGCTGATAAGGCTATATGAAAGTACCTTTCTGAGATCATTCTCAATAATAGCATAAAAGATCGGAAATACCGCCATTGTAGTACCAATCCAGATAAGAGCTTCTGTTCCGGGAAATCCCCTTGCCAGGACGTATACGGCACTCTTTGTTGTAAATGCGCTTAAAAATACAGTACCCATAACCGTAGACTCTGGATAAGCATCAGTAAGCCATGAATGAATAAATGGCCAGGCACAATTTACACCAAAACCAAAAAAAATAAGATATGATCCTAATCCACCTAATCCTATATAGCCAAACTTAATAGAATCAAATTCATAAGAATATAAGATAATTCCTACCAGAAGTATGACACCGCCAAAAAAATGAACCAGAGCATATCTAAACCCTGCCTCGAATGATTTCATTGTTTTTCGTGCCCAGATAAGTAAAACTGAACTTACAGTCATCATCTCCCAGAAGCAGAAAAGTGAAATTAGATCTCCCGAAAAGGTAACACCAATTGCACAACCGGCATGAAAAAGACCTGCCATAAATTCATTATCATTTTTCATATTAATGCCATAAAGTATTGTTAAGAAAGCAATAATATGAAATATGTATCCGAAGACCAGACTAAGTCTGTTTATATTGCATAATATGATCTGATAATCCAGAAAGTTGATAGTCCCATGTATACCATTAGGTATATAAATAAGATTAATGAAGCTTATGATCGGTAGAAGCAGGAGATATATACTTTTTGCCTTTCCCCTGAATAAGGGGACAAGGAATACCCCTACAATAAATATCAATGCCGGAGGGATAACATTAATCATAATAGTCTTCACTCCTTTTAACAATCTTTCGCAGTATAAACTTTGCTGCCAGAACAAGGCCTACACATGTAACAAATCCATAAACAGCATAAAAACCTGACCACTCTTCCCAGGAAAAATGACCGTGTATGTGAACAAAGAAATTAATTATTACAAGCGCCAGGCAGCCTACAAAAAGCAGCATCAGGAGAATCTTTACATTTCTTGGATTATCAAATAGATATTTATTTCTCATATAAAACCACTTTGAGATTTTTCCTTACAAAACAGCGTTTAAATTCTAAAGATTACTTTGTTAAAAAGTTATGCGGCGATTTTTTCCATTGCACGCACAGATTCTTGACTTCGCCATCTTTGAACATTCCAACATACTTTCTGCCAGCAGGCCATGTATACGTTCCCTGGCCATCATAACAATTACCTTCTATGCACTTTTCCCCCATCCTCTCCGAAGGCACTCATAGTTAAAATGATTGTTCCAAGCGATACAATCATAAGTACAACAAAAAACAGTTTTTTGTTTACACTGTATGCTGATCTTATTCTCATTATGCTTATCCTTTGGATATTGTGCCTATAGGCATAACTGTAACTCTGAAACAGAAAGTTTCTATGAGCTATTCAAAGTAGTTGTTTATATTGCTTGACATTTTGAATAATGTTACTATTATGAACAAAGTAAGTCAATATGTTTCTATCTGAAAATATACAAAAGAAATAACAGGAATGGAGTTTCATTATGAAACTTAACAAGAATGAAAAATTTGTGCTCATGTTAATGGTCAAGGATCCATTAATTACAAATAAGGATATTGCAAAGAAACTCAAGATAACCTCACAGGGTGTTGGCAAAATTAGAAAACAGCTCTATAAAAAAGGTATTATAAAAAATCACGAGTTAGGATTGGTTTATGAGAAATTAGGCGTAAATATACTTGCAATTGCTATGATAAAAATATTGCCCAGTGTATTTAAGAAGTTTAAAAAAAATGAACTGGATAAAGTTTTAAAGCACATGAATGTCATAAGGTCTTATGCGATACCAGAAACAGATATAACCAATATAATAATTTATGCATTCAGGAATATTAAAGAATATGACTCTTATTTCAGGAATATATTGAAGGATTTTGGAGATTATGTTGAAATTAAACACACTTTTGTTTTTTCTTCAGGAAGCAAAATAAAATCATCATCCAAAGATATTTTCCTGGATGTGCTGGACAAGCTAGAGACTTAGTTACCAATACTGCTCGGCACTAAAAAGTTTGTACTCAAGTTGTCATCATTGCAATGGTTTCAGAGAACGGTTAAGGGTTTTATTCTGAGCAAACGATCTTGATACTGATACCCTTCCGTCAAGATGCATCTCGGAATGACAAATCCCGGCATCTTGTGACTTAAACTGTGCCGGGCAGTATTGGTATATTCTTAAGTTTCTAAGCTGACAATTTCTTGCTTTTTGTGGCAGAAAATTAAATTACAAAACTCAAATACCAAATTACAAATAAATTACAAAATCCAAATTTCGATAACCGAAACAAATCGTTTTGAATTTCGTTTATTTTGAATTTGGGACTTGTTTGTTATTTGGCGCTTGTAATTTGTAATTTTCAGCTTGTCTGGGTTAAGTATATGTTGAATTATTAAAGTAAGGGGAGGGGCAAATATTATGTTGCATAGCAAATTTGCCGCATTGAACCTTGTTAAGGCCTCGGTAATTGCACTTCTTATTCTTTCTTGTATATCGTTCGCCGGATGTAGCAAAACGGATGAAGTGGATTCAGATAAAGTGGACACTTTAATTCAATGGCTTAATAATGAAGACAAGAGCGTCAGGCAGCTGGCGGCAGAGGAGCTGGGGGAGATAATGGATACCCGCGCAGTTGAACCACTGATTGCTGCATTGAAGGATAATGACAGAAACGTACGGTCAAATGCAGCAGGGGCGCTGGGGGATATAAAGGACTCCCGCGCAGTTGAACCCTTGATTGCGGCACTGAAGGATAGTAACAGTACTGTCCGGTGGTGTGCAGCATGGGCATTGGGAGAGATAAAAGATGCCAGTGCAATTGGACCCTTAATTGAGGCGCTGGAGGATGATGACAACGGTGTTAGGCGGGAAGCAATAGAAGCGATGGAAAAGATAGAGAAGACAGAGGAGGTGGGTGGAAATCAACGATGGTAAACATCGCTGTCCATCTGGAGTTAGTATTTGTTTAAGGTAAACTACTAACTTTATGTTTGTTTCCTCACCATGTACATATCAGGTAAATGGAGAGAGTGTTTGTTGTTGAAAAACGTATTAGTAAAAATAAGGGAGGAATAAATATTATGACTACGGTAAATCAACTTTTGAAAGATAAGCAGGACAATGTCTTGACGGCTACACCTGAGGATACCTTATATCAGGCATTGAAGGTTATGGCTGACAACAATATCGGAGCGCTGGTTGTAGTCAAGGATGAAGAAGTCGTTGGAATTTTCTCAGAACGCGATTTTGTGCGAAATGTCGTCATCGATAAAAAGCTATCAATGGATCTGACAGTACAGGAATTAATGTCAACTAAAGTGTGCTATGTGCGGCCCGAACAAACTATAGAAGAATGTATGGTGTTGATGACAGATAAACGTACCCGCCATTTACCCGTGATCGATGAAGGGCAGTTAATTGGTATTGTAAGCATTGGAGATGTATTAAAAAACACCATATCCGAAAAAGAGTTTACTATTCATCAGCTCGAAAATTATATTTCAGGTGGGCTTTAGGAAAATTAACATCATATAGGGCTAAATAAAAATGAGGAAGAAGAAACTAAATATTAAATATTCACTCATAATTTCGGCTGTAATCATGGGGATATCCATAGCCACTGCTTCCTGTAAGAAGCCTGAGGAGGAGGTGAAGGTTGAAAGGGTTGAAGAGGCACAGGTAGACACACCCGGCCAGGAAGGCTTGGCAGGGGCCATGAAGAAGGCGTCTATAGCGATGAGGAGACTGGCAAGGGCAGTGGAAAACAATGACTGGGCTCAAATGGATATGTGGACAGAAGAACTCAAAGAAGGTATCGGCTTTAATTGTGTAGAACTATATATGATTGAGAATAATGATGTTTCATATGAGTTTACAGTATTAAGTAACAAATTTAACAGTGCTATAAACAAATTGATTTTGTGCAGTAAAAAACAAGACACTGATCATGCGAACCTGGAATTTAGTAATCTGGTAAAGTCATGTGACGCATGCCATGAAAGTTTTGATAAAGACAATAAAGCAAAAATAGACTTTACTGATCAGGGTAAGGGTAGATTGCAATAGATAAACTGAAGCAGACTTTTTTCACCCATAATTATAATTCATATAGAAGAGCAAAAATGCTTGTAAAAGATGTAATGAGTAAAGAGGTAGTAACGATAGATGGAAGTGAAAATTTGGACCAACTGATTGTCAAATTTCTCAAGTATAATTTTCATACCCTGCCAGTCATAGATGAGCAGAGAATACTTCTGGGGGTTGTCAATTACGATGACATCATGAAGATTTTTTTGCCATATAATCATGTACATGAAAAGTTGCCCAGGTCGGCAAATATATGCGATATAGAGGAAGAGGTTTTTCTGGGAGATGGTTTTCCAAAGGGTTTGGAAGCAAATGTTACGGTATCAGATATAATGAATACTGATGTAATAACTGTTAAAGAAGACATACCAATGATTGAAGCAAGAATGCTAATGAAGGCTCGAAATGTTTCGAAGATGCCTGTCACGAAGGATAATACGCTGGTAGGATTTATTACGCTCTTTGATATTGTAATCGCACTTTTCAAGGTAATGCATATTATTAAATAAATACAATCTTCTTGAAAGGATAAAATGCCAAAGTCAAAAATTCTGGTGATAGACGATGAAAAGGATATGTGCGGGTTGCTGGATAAATTACTTTCAATAGAGGGTTATATAGTTAAGATTGTTGCCAATGGTGCTGAGGCTCTAAAATTGGTGAAGATAGAATTTTTTGACCTTGTGTTATGTGACTGGGTTGTGCTAGGGGTATATGGAAACGATTTGATAAAGGCTCTTAAAAAATTAAAGAAGAGGCCAAAGATAGGCATAATCACAGGCTGGAATGGGAAACTCATGTCGATAGAGAATAGAAACATGAATGTGGATTTTATTGCCAGAAAACCATTTGATCTCTCATGGTTATCAAGACAAATAAATGATGTAATTAGTGCTTGAAAGTTTATATCTAATGCGAAAGACCGATTTTATTCAATGAGATATAAAATATAAATATGAAAACCATTAAAAAACTCACAATCCTTGTGGCGATTTTGTTGATCGTTGCGGCCTCCACATTATTTGGCATAAACAATATGACTGATAGAGATATCAACGACTGGGTGAGGTACGCTCTGCGCCATGATGAACACGTGGACGCTTCCAAGATCACTGTGAGCACAAAGAACAGAATCGTTACGCTCTCTGGTAAGACAGATAATCTAGCCACAAAAAGCTATGCAGACAAAGAGGCTAAAAAGATCAATGGTGTTCTTGGCGTCATAAACAAGATCATCGTGTTGCCGATTCGGCGCTCGGACACAGATATACGCCACGAGGTGCAACGTCGTATACTCAACAGTGCTGTCATTGAATCAGAACGCCTCAACGTAACTTCCGTAGACGGCAAGGTTACCCTCTCAGGCGAGGTAAGCACCTCGACTGAAGCTCTGGAGGCAGTCTTGCTTACCAGCGAGGTACGAGGCGTGAAGGAAGTAAAGAACAACCTCACACCACACTGGAAGAATGAGCGCAGTGATGATGAGATTAAGAATGACGTTGTGGCCACACTGGAAAGGGATGTGTATCTGGGCGATCTGCCAATCACGGTCTCCGTCAATAAAGGTGTTGTTACTCTTACGGGCTTGGTCGGTAGCGCCTATGAAAAAGACCTGGCTAAGAGCGATATTAGCTGTATCTCAAACGTGAAGGTCATCAAGAACGACCTCAAAGTCAGATTGTTTTTAAACCGAGGCAGTCGCAAAAAGAATCCAAATCCATCGGATGACGAGTTGAAGAAGTCAGTACTGGCCGTGCTGAGTCAGGATACTCGTGTGAATGTGTCCGGCATCACTGTCAGAGTGACCAGTGGTCATGTGATACTGGGTGGTTCTGTTAAAAACTCCTACGAGAAAGATATCGTGGAGAAGGACACAAAAGACGTGGTTGGTGTAGGATTTGTAACGAACAACCTCGTCTGTACGCGTGGAAATCAGAACAGACAAGTTTATCCGGGAAGACGTTGAGTTCAACCTGACATGGATTATACACTGGAAGGTTTTGATATCGACACCAAAGTCAAGGATGGCTAGCCTTAAAGGCAATCCAATAGTTATGCCTCACCTTAGAACAAGGGGGCTTGGGAATATTTGTTAAATTATCTTTTTTACTATAATTATAATTTATGTGGAAAGGTAAAAATGCTTGTAAAAGACGTAATGAGCAAAGAAGTTGTAACGGTAGGTGAGAATGACAACTTAGTCGAACTTATTGCCAAATTTCGCAAGTATAATTTTCA
>JAANXD010000032.1 GCA_018263435.1 Candidatus Scalindua arabica
AGGAAGCCGTGTTTTTCTGCCTGCTCAATAGAATGCTTTAATCTTCGAACAGCCAGGGGATACTCAGCACGGACATAAACATAACCGCTTGTAGCACCAATAGCATAACCGGCTATAATCATACCTTCAAGAACAGCATGCGGATCTCCTTCCAAAAGACTTCTATCCATAAATGCGCCAGGATCACCTTCGTCCGCATTGCAAAGAATATACTTTACATCAGCATCATACTTGGCACAAGATTCCCACTTCCATCCAGTCTCAAAACCACCGCCACCACGGCCTCTCAGTCCGGCTTTGCTTACTTCATCTATAACATTTTTCGGAGACATCGTTTTGAGCACTTTTTTAAGTGCCGTATATCCATCGCCTGCAACATATTCATCGATTCTATCAGGATCAATTATACCGCAGTTTTTGGTAATAAGCTTATACTGACTCTTATTAACATCCAGATCATCAAAATATGGTAAATCATTATACTGCCTGCCGCCTTTCCCATTATGAGGCATTTGAGACAAGGCGTATTTCTTTACTATCTTTCCCTGTCCTATATGTTCATCCAATATTTGCGGTACTATATCCGGTTTTACTTTTGAGTATGTAACCCTTGTACGACCGGGAAGTATTACATCCACAAGCACCTCGTGTGAACACATTCCGATACAACCAGTACGAATCACTTCAACCGATTGTCTCCGCTTTTTCAGCTCTTTTTCTATACTCTCCAAAACACCTTTAGCACCAGCACCTAAACCACAGGTACCCATACCAATCATTATCTTTGGTCTTTTTGGGGCAGTTCTTTTTTTTGCAGTTGGTTTTTTCTTAGCCATATTTACTTAGATCTTCCGTGTTGTTTGGTTCCTTGAATTATATTATCAATATTATCAGGAACAAGATTGCCATAAACATTATCATCATCTACAGTAACGATAGGCGCCAGCGAGCACGCCCCAAGACAAGCCACCTCTTCAAGAGTAAACAACCTGTCCTCTGTCGTAGAACCAACCTCTACATCCAGCTTCTTGGCAAATTCATCTACTATTTTTGTAGCTCCCTTGACATGACACGCCGTTCCGCAACATATCTTTACTATATGAACGCCTCTCGGTTTCAAATGAAATTGTGCATAAAACGTTGCAACCCCTATAATTTCACTGGCACTTATATTCAGTCTTTCAGCAACAAGGTTGATGAGTGGCTCTTGTAAATATCCGTATTCATGCTGTATCTTCTGCAAAACAGGGATCAAGCTCCCATTCATACCCTCATAACTATCAAGTATTTCTTCTGCCGCAGAAAAATCTATAGTTTCGTCTTGTACAGATTGTTTTTTTGCTTTACCCATTATTTCAATCTCTAAAATATTTAACGGTCAATCTCTCCTAAAACGATATCCAGACTTCCAATTACGGCAACTACATCAGCAAGCAAGCGGCCCTCTATCATTTTCTGAAGGCCCTCTAAATTAACAAAAGAAGGCGGCCTGATTTTTATCCTGTAAGGATTCTTTGTCCCATCACTGACAACGTAATAACCCAATTCACCCTTGGGAGCTTCAACACAAGCATATACTTCACCAACAGGAGGGCAAATACCTTCAGTTACTATCTTGAAATGATGTATCAGGGCTTCCATACTTTTCTTCAGATTTTCTTTCTGAGGCATAGCAACATCAGGAATATCTGTTATATATTCACCTTTGGGTATAGTATCCATAGCCTGACGTACAATTTCATTACTCTGGCGCATTTCTTCCATCCTAACATTATAACGGTCGTACACGTCACCAGTCTGACCTACAGGAACTATAAAATCCATTTCATCATATGATGAATAAGGCTCGGACTTTCTTATATCCCATTTTACTCCAGAACCCCTGATGCTGGGCCCGCTTAACCCATAATTTATTGCATCTTCAGCAGAAATTACTCCAACATCTTTTGTCCTCATCAACCATATCTTATTTTTTGTCAGAAGAGTTTCATAATCCCTTATTCTGGCAGGGAAATCATTAACAAATTCTCTTACCTTTTCAATAAATCCGTCTGGCAAATCTCTGGCAACACCTCCTATCCTGACGTACGAAAGGTTCATTCGCGCACCGGCTGCCATTTCAAAAATATCGTTAAGAGTTTCCCTCTCCCTGAAACAATAAAAGAAGACCGTCATTGCACCTATATCAAGGGCATGAGTTGCAAGCCATAGAAGATGTGACGATATTCTTGTGAGTTCACACAAAATTATCCTTATATACTGTGACCTTTTGGGTGCTTCTATATTCAACAGTTTCTCTACGGCAAGGACATAGCCCAGATTATTAGACATGGGCGCCAGATAATCCAGTCGGTCTGTAAGTGTAATAAACTGATGGTATGTTTTATGTTCAGCGAGTTTTTCCACACCACGGTGGAGAAACCCGATTTGAGGCGTAGCCGTAACAACTGTTTCACCGTCCATTTCCAGAATGAGCCTCAAAACACCATGCGTACTCGGATGCTGAGGACCCATATTGATAGTCATTACCTGTTGGGTTGTTGCCGCCGTCATTCTTCCCCTTTTCTATAAACTTCCCTGAGAGAATTTGGTTGTCTGCCTTTAAGAGGATAATCTTTTCTCAAAGGGTAGCCTTCAAAACCCTCCGGTGTTAATATCCTTTCTAGATTTGGATGCCCCTCAAAGATTATGCCATACATATCATAGGCTTCCCTTTCATGCCAATCTGCCGTCTTCCAAACATTTGTAACTGTATCAATGCTCGGATTTGAAGCAGGTATCTCCACCTTAAGCCTTACTCTGTGATTCTGCTTTAAGGAATAAAGGTGATATACCACTTCGAAGGTATCACTGCTGTCAAGACGTGATTTGTCTACACCACATAAATCTGATAGATAGTCAAAATCTGTCGCCTTATCGCTATGAAGAAATCTGGCAACTCTTCCAATATAGTCCTTATCTATCGATATAGTTAATTCACCTCTGAATGTTTTCACCTTTGTTACAGCCTGAGGGAATTTCTGTTTTAATTTCTTTCCTATCGTACTCACGTCAGCCATGTCTTTTTATTACCTTCAATTTATTGTATCGGAATCTCAAGATATTGCCTAAAGAGTATGTAGAGGCAATTCATGAATTGTCCCTGATCATTCATCTATAACGGATTCTGTATCTATCTTCTTCTGTATTTCCATTACTGCATGAATCAGCGCCTCCGGTCGCGGAGGACATCCTGGTAAATAGACATCAACCGGTATTATTTCTTCCACACCTTGCACTGTTGCATATGTATCAAAAATACCTCCGGAAGATGCACATGCACCCATTGCAATTACCCATTTCGGCTCGGGCATTTGATCGTAAATCTTTTTTGTCACAGCAGCCATTTTATAAGTAACAGTACCGGCAACAATCATCAAGTCAGACTGTCGCGGTGAAAATCTGAATACTTCGGCCCCAAACCTGGCCAAGTCGTATCTCGGGGCTACTGTTGACATCATTTCAATAGCACAACATGCCAGACCAAAAGGCATTGGCCAAAGCGCATTCTTTCTTCCCCAGTTCACTACCTTGTCGATTTGTGTAGTAAGTATGGTATCACCAAAAACTGCCTCTAATCCCATTCAAAACCACCTCTTTTCCAGATATAAACATAGCCAACAAGCAATATGACTATGAATATTGCCATTTCAATTAAGCCAAAAAGTGCCAAAGATTTATACGCTACCGCCCAAGGATACAGAAACACTACCTCAATATCAAATACAACAAACATCATTGCAATGAGATAAAATTTTACAGAAAATTTCTCCCTGGCAGAACCTACCGGTTCTACACCACACTCGTACGGGGAAAGCTTTTCTGCGGTTGGCTTATGACGGCCAATGAGGGCAGAAATTATGATGTTAGATATGGCAAAACCCATTACTACTAAAAGCAGAATCAGGATTGGGAGGTAACTAGTTAACATTTAATATATATGAATCTTTTTGTTAGTTATTTTAAAGTACGTCTAGCTTATATCAAAGTTGTGGATTATTATAAAAAATGGCAAATTAGTCAACAAAAAATAATTTTTTTATGTTGCCACAAATTTTAGGTTTAGAAACAATTTTTCCTGAAATTTATCAATTTAAACCTTTTCAACTATGAAATTCAGCATTCTGAAGCTGTCTTTTTGAACACTTCCAGTGCATAATCAACATCCGATCTATTCAAATCCTTATGCGTGACCATTCTGCCGTGATTTTTCTCAAGATAGACCACATAAACTCCTTTTTTACCGACATTTTCCACAAATTCCCTACAACTCAGGTTTGGCAACTCATATCTGAAGCAGACAATGTTCGTTTGTACTGTTTTCAGTTTGATATCAAAGCCTTCTATTTCCTGCAGACCATTGGCAAGATATCTTGCGTTGTCATGGTCTTCTGCCAATCTATCAGTCATTTCCTCTAATGAAACCATACCGCAAGCCGCCAGAATCCCTGTCTGCCTCATGCTACCACCCAGCATTTTTCTCCTGCGTCGTGCTTCTTTTATAAATTCCTTTGTACCTGCAATGATAGAACCGACAGGAGACGCTAACCCCTTAGAAAGGCAAAACATAACCGAATCACAATCCCTGGTCAACTCAGCAACATCTACACCCTGAAAGATTGCAGAATTAAATATTCTCGCACCATCCAAATGAAGACGCAAACCGTACTTCCTGGCAATCTTATAAATCTCAGCAGTTTCTACAGGCGTAACAACCGTTCCACCTGCCAGGTTATTGGTATTTTCCAATACTATGAGCGAAGTCCTGGGAAATCGTATATCGTCCAGATTAATGAGTGACTCAAGCTCTTCTAAATTTAAATGGCCTGTTTCGTCTGCATCCAATGGACATATTGTTGTTCCCGTCAGAGCGGATGTATTCCCGGCTACCATCGTGTTTATATGCGCTTTCGTGTCGCATATCAAACCGTCACCGGGCTTTGCGTGTACCATTATTGCGATGAGGTTTCCCATGGTACCACTGGGAACAAACAGGGCATCTTCCTTGCCCAATCTCTCGGCAGCCATTCTCTCAAACCTGTTTGTAGTAGGATCTTCACCAAAACCATCATCTCCTACTTCAGCATCTTTCATGGCCTGCCGCATCTTTAAAGTAGGCGTGGTAACTGTATCACTTCGCAAATCTACAATACGCATTATTCCTCTTTTTCGCCCTCTCCGGGACTGTGACCAACCTCACTCTTTTCTTCACCAGATTGCCAGCCAGCCGCTGTTTCAACCTCTCCGGAATATTGATCAGTCTCATCTTCATCATTGTCACTCTGATCAGCCTCTTTGCTTTCCTCATCAGAATGTCGGATGGTTTCTGCTTCGCCTTCCTCGTAATACCGTGCAACCTCCTTTTCTCCTTCAATAACTTCTCTGGCCAAATCCATATAATCCTGTGTACCACGACTATCAGGTGCATACCGCGTAATTGGCTGACTGGAAACAGGGCATTCTGCGAGTTGCGTACTCTCCCTTATAATAGAATTAAACAACTTGTCGTGGAACTTTTCCTTAATTTTTTCTACTACCTTATTGCTTAAATTTGTCCTTACATCAAACATACACGCAACTATACCCGTAACTTCAAGTGAAGGGTTCAGTGTGTCCTTAACCAGATTTACTGTATTGATCAATGTAACCAGGCCATTCAGAGCCAGCACCTTTGTTTCCAGGGGTATAATAACTTCCTTTACCGCTGATAATGCGTTAACGGTAAGCAGCCCAAGTGAAGGGGGACAATCCAGAATAATGTAATCAAATTGATTCTTTAAAGGGGATATGCTTTTCTTAAGTATGGTATCGTTCTCCAATTTGTTTGCTAATGTTCTTTCTATTGCAGCCAAAGTCACGTTAGACGGAACAACCCACATATTTTCTATACTTGTTTCATGTAAGATTTCTTTTATAGGTAAATCATCCTGAAACACATTAAACATGGATTTATGCAATTCGTTAATATTTATGCCCATCCATGAGCTTGAATTGCCCTGAGGATCGATATCTATCAAAACCACTTTCTTGCCCAGATCTGCCAGACTAGCCCCAAGATTTACGGCTGTAGTAGTTTTGCCAACACCACCTTTTTGATTAATTAATGCTATAGTTCGCATCTATTTTATATGCTTCTCCAGGACTTCAATATACTTACTATAACCTTTCCTATGCCGGTTAAATCGGGACTTAACCCCGTACTAAGGCCAACAGTCCCAAAAGTTGAGTCTAGCTCTGCGAAAGTAAGGTTTGCCATGTGCATCTACCAGATAACCCTGGCACCTTTTTTATGTATCTCTCTGTCATTGCTGACAAGTGAACTTTCTGTTAACGCTGCAGTTGCGAGTATAAGTCTATCATGTCTAAGGTTATTTCCATATCTTCTTAGCTTCCCTCAGGTCTTTGTCCGTTACTTTACTACCGGTAGTAATTCCTTGTAGTGAAGTAAGTTTTTTTGTCTTTGGTTCTTGTTTGCCATTAAAATATTCCCTTAAGGAATCCTCTGAAACAAACCATCTAGTACCGGCTTTTCTTGCCCTGAGCTTACCTTGCCGAATATATGCCCTCAAGGTATGTGTGGTAAGTCCCAAAGCCTTTGTGAGCTCTTGTAGTGAATATAATTTTAATTCTCCTAATTGAACCGGCATTAATTTCCCTCCTATATTTAAGTCTTTCTTCGTCATTCTCACTTCAACTCGACAAAAAATTCCTGGAGAATCTTGCGGACATGCCAAATTACACTCCTGAAAGATTCAAGAATATCAAGGTAAACAGGAGCTGACTTTGGCGTACACACACCGGCAATGAGCCTGTCTTCGTGAAAAATGGCATATTCATCTGCAAGTTCACATAATCTCTTTCCATTCCCATCCATATTTTTAGCCAGATCGCCATTGCTTGTGCTGATACAGTTACTTACGGAATTTAACAGTACCAGTGTTTCATCAAATAATTTGTACGCCTCTTTTACAGATTTATCCGAAAACAAAATGTCTTCTCTTGTCTTTCTCTTTGTAGCATTAAAAAACTTATTCAGTCCATTTCCTATCCTATCAAAGTGTTCTGGAATCGGGATAAAATGTTTGATATCCTCATTAGATTTTTCTCTAAGAATGGATTTAAGTAGACACTCAGAGTCTTTATAAAGCTTTTCTTCAACCTCTTCTACTTTCCCTATAGAACTCAAATTATGTTTCCTAAATCCCTCATAAATCATCTCAAGCATCTCTTTTGTATGATTAATCATTCCTAAAGTATCATTCTTTATTTCATCGTGACTGACCATTCTAGCCCCCTTTTACTGTTTTATGTATCATGAATGACTTAAACTTGATAAATCTGCTTAATAGTACCATGAAGTATTCTTTTGACAATACCTTTTTTACGTTTACTTGATTGTATTAGTATATCCTCACAGGCAGGAACTTAGAACATAGCTACGCAAGTTGATTAATGAAAAGAATGGAACCACAGATTTCGCAGATTACACCGATTATTTTATAGTAAAATCTGAGTAATCTGCGAAATC
>JAANXD010000033.1 GCA_018263435.1 Candidatus Scalindua arabica
CAGGGAAGGTGAAGTTGGGTATGACGTGTTGATGAAAGGAACGACAGGAGAATACATTGAGATCACAAACTGTCTCACTAAAACTTTGTCAACTGAGTGAACAAGCGAAGGAACACCCTGACAGGGTGTTTACAACGCTACACCATTTGATTGACGTGGACTTTCTAAGGGAAGCTTACCGCAGTACCAATAAAAAGGCATCAGCGGGAGTTGATGAGGTTACATCAGCAGAATATGCTGCTAACCTAGAAACAAACTTAGAAGATCTCTGTCGCCGTTACAAAGAAGGAAACTATATAGCTCCCCCGATGAAGCGGATATGGATAGAGAAGGAAGATAAAAGTCAACGTCCAATTGGAATTCCAGCCTTTGAAGATAAGATATTGCAAAGAGCAGTAACAATGCTTCTGGGAGCTATCTATGAGATTGATTTTTATGATTTTTCGTAT
The DNA here is from genome assembly GCA_018263435.1 of Candidatus Scalindua arabica. Classification (GTDB taxonomy): domain Bacteria; phylum Planctomycetota; class Brocadiia; order Brocadiales; family Scalinduaceae; genus Scalindua; species Scalindua arabica. The sequence continues at coordinate 450 of JAANXD010000033.1, forward strand.
GGCTTCCGGGAGGAACGTAGTGCTCACGATGCTGTAAAGGCGATAAGGAATGCCTGTTATGAAGAGAAAGTGCGAGTAATTATTGATGCGGATGTAACAAAATTCTTTGACAACATGTCGCATGGACGTATTCGGGAAATACTACGGATGCGAATAAATGATGGCAAGATCATCCGCCTGATTGGTAAGTGGCTGAATGCTGGTGTAATTGAGAAAGATAACATTCATTATCCTACATGCGGCTCGCCTCAAGGCGGCGTGATAAGCCCAATGATTGCTAATATTTTCCTTCACCATGTACTGGATGAGTGGTATGTTAACAAGGTGAAGCCAAGACTCAAAGGCTGCAGCTTTCTTCTCAGGTTTGCAGATGACTTTGTGTTGGGCTGCGAATTTGAAGGTGATAGTCACCGACTAATGGAGGTGCTGCCTAAACGGTTCGAGAAGTATGGATTAACAATCCATCCAGAGAAAAGCAAAGTGATTAGCTTCAAATGGCCAAGTAAGTTTAAGGCCAAAAGTGGTAATGGCACATTCGATTTTCTCGGATTTACTCACTACTGGGGCAAATCAAGAAATGGTACCTGGGTTATCAAACGAAAAACAATGAAAAAGCGACAGAGCCGGGCAATGCGCAATCTCTACCTATATTGTCGTAATAATAAACATGACCCTATCAAAGAGCAATTTAAGCAACTATGCTCGAAACTTCATGGGCTTTACAATTATTATGGGATACGTAATAATTATAGGATGCTCCTAATGCTATTTGAGCATGTAAGGGAAAGTTGGCGAAGGTGGTTAGGTCGTCGTACGAGAGATGGGTATATTAGTTGGGCTAAGTTTGAGAAGTTTTTGAGTGTATGGAAGCTTCCACGACCCAGAATAACAAAAATGGTGTAAGCGTAGTTTGTCAGGTACATAGTCATACGTCGGAGATGTGCCAACGCTCTGATTACCGAGGAACCGTATGACTAAAAGGTCAAGTACGGGTCTGTGGGGAGCGTGGCGGAGTAATCCGCTGCTCTTACCCGGAAGGTGTGATTTTTTTGTTCTTGATTGTGCCATGTAACTATATTATGTTATTCTCCGGTTATGAAGAGAGTTGAGCTTGGAAAAACAGGTATTGAGGTTTCACGTCTTGGGATAGGGACAGGAACCGGGCTTCCGTCCGGTCACTGTGCTCAGGCGCTAATGGATAAGAAAGAATTAGCAAGGCTTCTCCTTTACGCCCTGGATCGCGGCATTAATCTTTGGGATACTGCATTTCAGTACAATACTTATCCTCACATCAAAGAGGCATTGAGACAGGTCAGCCGTAAGGATGTTGTATTGACAACAAAATTCTCAGCGGCTAATGAGAAGGAGACAATCAGAGATTTCAATATTACACTTAAAGACTTAAATACTGATTACATTGATGTATGCCTGCTTCACGGTGTGAGGACAGATACAGAATTACAAATGAGATCAGGCGCCTTTAATGCAATGGTAAAACTTAAAAAAGAAGGGAAGGTTCGTGCTGTAGGATTATCTTCACACGGTTTAGGTGCACTGAAATCCATCCTGGAAATGCCGGAGATAGACCTGGTATGGGCAAGAGTAAATTATTCAGGTCTCAATATGGATACCGGGTGTCTTGGGATGTATGACCAGATGGCTTCGGTTTATTGGCTGAAGAAATGTTATAAACTTCTTCCGGAGGGGGTTAAATCACTTATTCGCCCCAAAGCCAATACTCAGCCTATACCGGAGGATGCGCATAAAGAGGTTACAGATACGCTTAAGCACATATACTCTCAGTCCAAAGGAATTGTAGGGATGAAGGTATTGGCAGAGGGGATGTTAAGGGAAGACGCGGAAAAAGCGATAAAATATGTGAATTCACTTCCTTTCGTTGATTCATTTATAATTGGCATGTTAAATAAGAAAGAAATCGACGAGAATTGTAGTATAGTAAACACTGGAATCCTCTCGAAAGAGAGGAATATGTCCATGCTTAATCCTCACAATGCATGAATCACTGAATCTCATAAGAAAATTAATTCGACATTAGTATACCGTAGCCATACACTTTCTCTCAGGAGGTGAAAAACATGAAGACACAAGTATGTATAAGATTACCTGATAAGCTTAAAAAAAGAATTGAGGTAAAATTATGGATTCAATAAAAGAACAGATGACCAGGATTATTCGAGAGCAGCCGGATGATAGTTCTTATGATGAAATACTTCGTGAACTAGCCTTTGCCAGGATGATTGAACGAGGTTTGGAGGATTCTCAGTCAAAAAGAACAATAAGTAATGATGAGATGAAACATAGAATCAGAAGATGGCGGAAATAAATTGGACGGATGAGGCCGAACGGTTGCTCAGGGATATCTTTGACTATGTTGCTCAAGATAGTCTTGATTCGGCAGTTCAAGCAGTTGAAGGTATATATGAAAAAGCACAACTACTCCGTCAGTTCCCGGAAATGGGATACAGGTACGATAGAATTCCGAACAAGCATATTCGTGTTTTACTATACGGTCATTACAGAATTGCATATCTCGTCAAGGCTAATGAAGATATAGACATTTTAGGTGTGTTCCATGGAGCACTTGACATAGATCGTTACCTCTTTTAATTATAATAAATGAATTTACGTATTTTGCCTCAAATTGCTTGATTTTATAAGCAGAGTTTGTTATATCCCATCAAATTATAAGTGCACTGCAATGCGTCCCTACGATAGTACCAACAAAACAGTAAAGATAGTTATGAGAAATAAGAGTATGTCATCTGTAGAAAGGAAGTATTATGGAACTGCCGTTGCACTCACTCACTCACTCACTCACTCACTCACTCACTCACTCACTCACTCACTCACTCACTCACTCACTCACTCACTCACTCACTCACTCACTCAAATAACACCCATCTATTAAATTTTCTATCAGTTTTATCTCTTGTTAAAGCTGTTATCTATAATCAAGGCCCGAAAGTGTACAGATTTTGTACTACATACTTTCGGTTTTTTTTAAATGATAGTATGGTGGTAGCGTAGTAATTCTTTCATCCTCTAACGGTCCCCCGATGGTGAAATGATAGAGGCTCTGATAGGAATTGTCATCGAATCCTAATAGTTTATGGACTACATCATCAAAAAAGCATCCGATTCCCGTACCTCTAACTGAGTGTGCCTCAGCTTCGAGATAAAGAACCTGTCCAATCATTCCCGTTTCCCAGAAAAGCCGGCGGTATAGAAATGGATATTTTTCGATATTATCCTTAAACTTCGCAATCATCCCGACAGAAAATGCTCCATTGCCTGCAATGTCCTGCTGGCAGCTTGCGAATATTGCTTCACGCCTGAAATCTCCTTTTTGTAAAAGAAAAAGGGGTAGCATCTGGGGTGCATCATGAACCCTTTCCCAAAAGAAATATGGATGGCAATTATGCTTTATATCGGCAAGATCATTTTCGTTCCGAATTAAAAAATAGAGGCCGGAATCCAGGTCAACAACCCTGTGGACAAAAATGAGGAGATGAACAGAGATTTCACCCTGTTCCAGGTCAAAGGGAGCACTGTGGCTCCTGGGGATGGTCTTGTCCAGGATAGCAAAGAAATTTTTTCTTGTGATAGAGGTCTTTCCGTCATAATTCTGGGCGCTCCTTCTCTGTCGAATAACGCTTTCAGCTTTCATTGAAGGTGTTTCTTTCTCGAAATACTCATGATCTTTATAAAAATATGTCTCTTCGCCTGTCTCTGGTTTCTCGGTCGCAGAAGATACTTCATCAATAACATGCCAGTCCATGTGTTCCTTGCTTAACTGGTTTGGTTCCCCCTTGAACTGAATAGATTCAAAGTAAGTTATTATGTCGGGTGGCATCTCTTTATTGATAAGATTCTCTGTACTTTTATGTACAAAAAGCAGAAGGTCTGGCTCTTCCCTCTCAAACTCCTTCCACCTGGTTTTTTGAAAACCCAGGATAATTTCCATATCTTTATTTGATAAAGAATTGAGGTAAGTCATTTTCCACCCTAAGAGATTTGCAGAGAAATTAAGGCAGGCCATCGCATGTCCTATATCATGATTACAGTAGCGAAATGCACGTTCGCCGTATTTCCAGGATTCTCTCCAGTATATGCTTGTAAGGCCGATGAGAAACCCATCTTGATTAAAATATTTCCTTATCTTCTGCCAGAACTGTTCATCAAATTCTGCTCTTGACTCAAGGACATGGAGCAGTGGGTTATAATGAAATACCCCGCCGGAATTACTGTTTTCCTGTAAAGGGGGTAGGATAAGATGGGTCTCTGTAGGGTGCAGATTTCCACTTGAAGGGTTTATTCTGAGTGCCCATGAGGTTCCTGAGTATGATTTCCAGGCGGAGAGTCCCATAGATAGTTTCAAGAATAGCGCTATATTTTTTAAGGAAAAGGGTTGGAATTTATTATTCTTCCTTTCAAATAAATCAGAATAATTTGCTCCTTGATTGGTATTTGCAAGAGGAAGCTTTAAAGTATTTGTCTCTTCATAACTTCTAAAAGGGTCTGGCTCGTTAGCCCAATCAAGATAACCCGATGAGTTTGCCGGACGATCCGGGAGGTGTTTTGTTCTCTCGTGATATTCAATCACACTTTGCGAATGATTCTTTGTATTCACTCTGTAATCTCAGCGATAGGCTATTTTATGAACAATCCAGTAAATGTTTGTTCCAACTGCCATAATCAGGAGAAACCATATCATTTGATTAAAGATAACACTTAAGAGCATGATAATGTAGAAAAAGTCTTTGTTGTTCAGCTTATCAAGCATCTCCTTTGTTCCGGTATTCTTTTTACTATTACGACTGAAATATGTTGCCAGGAGGAGTGAGATAGTGATTCCTGTCATTGCAAAGAAACCTGCCATGATAACAAGGACAGAGCCCATCTTCATGTAGACCGCAATCGTAATCCCAATGACGATTACAGCATTTACTATGGCATCCACTATTATGTCAAACTTCCAGCCAAATTCAGTCTCCATCTGCTTTAGTCGTGCAACCTCGCCGTCACATTGGTCAAACACGGTAGATAGAAAATATAACACACCGGCTATTATGGTATATGTGTGCGCTCCATGCGAAAAGAAGACAGCCGCAGCAATGCCAATTATCAGGCTTACAATAGTCACCTGGTTTGGTGTGACAGGTGTTCTTGATAGGAACCCGGAAATAAACCCCGATATCTTGCGGATTATAAATCTGTCAATTATCGGGCTGTCTGAGTATGAGCCTGGTGATTGATCAATTTTTTTTTCAGCTTCTAATTGCATTGTTCTAATCTTGGCAGTATTTCCCTTCTGGCCCTTTCTATATCCTCTTGAAAATCAATTTCAATCCATGGCAGATCTTCTACTCTTTCAAAACCAATCGTACAATGTGAAAGCAACTCGTGTAAGGAGTCTTCATATTCATTGTTAATTTTTCCTGTCTGCTCAAATTCTTCAAGTATAGTTTTAAGTTTGTGGCAATCATTTGCCGCAAGTTTCAAAAATCCTACACCTTCTCCCTTAAAATCACAATCATAAGAAGAAACTTTGGAGATTCCGATTACTTTATCGCCTTTTACAAATAACATCATCTCTTCGCCAGTATCTTCGCAGTTTTCATCAAGCAGGAAACAACTTTTGTTACTTGATTCAGCTAACTTTGTGAGTAGCTTGTCATGATACAATACATCGGCATCCATAATCAGCACGTCATCATTCAACTCATCTCTGGCATACCATAGGGATAGGATACTTCCTTTCGTATATTGCTCGTTTTCTATATATTTTACATTAAAGCTGTTGTTATTGTTTTCGACTGTCTCTTTAATTTTTTCTTTTAAATGGCCGACAACAAAAACGATATCATTTATGCCCAGGAGAGATATTGTTTCAAGGTGTCTCTCCAGGAGGGTCTTTTCTCCGATTTTAATAAGGCATTTGGGTATTATGTTTGTTACTGCCGACATCCTCTTCCCAACACCTGCTGCTAACATTATGACTTTCATTGTAGTATATCCTTATTAACATCTGAGGAAAGCAGGAAACTCAGGAAAAAGATTAAAAAACAAATCTATTAAATACAAACATATCCAACCTGTGTTTGCCTATTTCCTGATTTTTGTAAGTTATTGGTATTTCCCACTGTTTCTGATAGGGAATGTTACAAGCCTCGAATTCTATTGAAAGGGCTTTTTCATAGACTGATTCAAGAAAACCAGGGCCAAGGGATTTATGTACGTTAATTGCCGCTGCAATGATTTTCTCTGTCAGTTCTTCATGCTCTAGTTCCATTATTTTTCATTTTTGAGGGAAGTGGGAAGTTTATGAAGAAGCTTTAGAAAACAATTTTCTAGTTTTCTTCTTCCTGTAATTCCTGTGTTCCTTAGCGGTATTTTTACTTCCTACCTTCCAAAACTTTCTGTAAATTTGTAATCAGAGATTTCAGGTCCTCCATGGATAATTCTCCCATATTGGCAATCCTGAATATTTTTTTGCTTAATTGTCCCTGACCGGCATAGATTATAAAACCTCTCTCTTTTAAACTATCATGCAAATGGGCATAAGTCATGTTTTCAGGTAAGTGCAAGGATGTGATAGTATTGGAAAGGAACTCGTCAGGTAATAGCAGATCCAGGGAAAGTCCTTTGAATTCGTCCCTTAAATACGACGAGGCTTTACTGTACCGCTTGAGGCGGTTCTGTACACCCTCTTCAAGTAATTCGTCCAGTGCTTCTTCAAAGGCATAGAATGTGTGTACAGATGGTGTAAACGGACATTCGCCTTTTCCCTCCTGCTCATCGAGTTGTGTAATAATGTTAAGATAAAGAGAGCGGGGAGGTATACTTCTCAACCTATTTATCTCATCCTTCTTTAGAATGGCAAATGACAACCCGGGCAGGCCCTGAATGCACTTGTTTGCACTACCGATACATATATCCACATTGTCCAGTACCAGATCAATCTCCTCACCGCCAAGGCCACTGATTGAGTCCAGGAGAAATGCCCTGCCATATTTGCTGGTTATCTTTCCTATCTCATGGATTGGGTTCAGTAATCCTGTAGTAGTTTCATGGTGGACCATTGCAACTACTTCTATATCGGAATCATTTGAGACGGTATCTTCAACCTGTTCTAAGTTAGGTTGTTCACACCAGTCGTACTGAAGTTCAATTTTATTAAATCTATATGCAGATGCAATACGTGATATCCTGTCACCGTAGACGCCATTGTTTAAGACTAATATTTTCTTTCCTTCACTTAATGAAGAGCAAACAGCGGCTTCCAGGGAAGCCGTACCGGAACCAGTAATGATTGCAGTCGTATAGTCACCATTTGGAGCAAAAGCCTGGAGAATCTTTTTACGTGTACTGCTCAGGAGCGTTGAAAACTCAGTTTCGCGGTGACACATGTCACCCCTTATAAGGGCATTTCTTACCCTCTCGGAAGTACACACAGGTCCGGGGTTTAATAGAATCATCTTTTTCAAATTTATTGTTTCTTCTTGTTTACGTAACTTATTGACTTCCTGAGAAATAAGAGACCTTCCATTGGCAGGACTCCAGAACAAATTCGCCTTTTTACTGGATTCCTTGCGAGAGCAAGGGCCTTTCTTTCGAAAGGACTCCAATCTTTACATAGCAGACATAAACCGCTCTTTGATTTCTTCCGGGCTATGGGTTACCCTGCCGATCTCTCTCTGTTCTTCTTTATCAGATATTTTTACGAGAAGGAACGAGGGGCCGTCATTTTCAAGAATATGTACTGTCTCTCTTTTCAGATCCTTTTCAGTTGTCACCTTTTTAACATAGGCATACTTAGCCGACTTTGCAGTATCTTCAAGTTCAATTATGTTAGAGATAGTCGGTTGATTTCCTGTTGATGCGTAAACTTCGTTATCCAGTACAATATGCAAAAGATTTTTGGGTTGGAGAGAACCTGTCATCGGTAAAGAGCCAAGATTCATCAGCAGGTTTCCGTCGCCATCCAGTACTATTACTTTCCTTGATGGTTTGCTTAATGCCACCCCCAGGCCGATTGATGAAGCCAGTCCCATAGAACCTATCATGTAAAAGTTTTCGGTTCTGTCTCTTATCGTAAATGTTTCTCTGCTTATCAAGCCGTTAGCACAGACAACCAGCTGGCCGTTCAGTAATTCCATAATTGTTGTTATTGCTTCTCTGTAATTCAATCAATTATTCCTTCTTTAAGAAAAAGGGCCAGAGGTTCGTTATTTTCAGTGATCAATTTAAATGACATATTTATGAGAACTTTGATATTATCCGGATTAAAGGTATGGTGTGGAATACTGATAGTGTCGAGAAGTTTCTCACATATCTTACCCATCACCAGGTGTTCGGGTGCGTCCTTACCTTCAAAGCCTCGCCATGTTACTATGAATAAACAGGGAAGCTTGTATATGAGGTTTAGAGAAGTAAGAGCGTTCAGGCATTGTCCCAGTCCGGAGTTTTGCATTAATACTACGGGTATCTTTCCTGCCATATATGCTCCGCCGGCAACACCAATCGCAGCGTCTTCTCTTACGGCAGGTATATATGTAACGTCAGGCCTCTCTGTTAGGGTTGTAATCAGGTTACCAATAATAGTGCATGGAACACCTGTGAAGAAATCGTAACCGGTGTTTATTAATTCCTGTGCAAAGTCTTCTGATTTAAGCATTTAGAATATTATGAAATTTTATATTTAGTTTTGCAGAGTTTACCATAAATAAATCTACAAAACAGTTTTTTTCTTGTAACTTTACAAAAAACAAGTTTACAAAGTTTTTGTAATAAGCTATAAAAAATTAAACACTTTAACCATAAATTATGTGGAAAGCAATAATTAACATGCCTTCAAAACAGCCAAAATCGCTTTTCTTAAATGATAAAAATTTGTGCCTTACCACTGACCTCTATCAGTTGACTATGATCGCAGGTTATTTTGAATGTGAGAAGAATCATAAATCTACTTTTGAATTATTTGTCAGAAACTTACCTGAGAAACGTACATATCTCATTGCTGCAGGCCTGGAGCAGGCCATCCACTATCTGAGGGAACTAAGATTTACGGACGAGTATTTGAAGTATCTAAGGGGCCTTCCGGTTTTCAAGAACGTGAGCAGGGGGTTCTTTGATTACCTTCGCAATTTTCGTTTCAGCGGAGATGTCTATGCCGTTCCTGAAGGCACAGTTATTTTTGCAAATGAACCCATCATAAGGATAACAGCCTCACTGATTGAGGCACAGATAATTGAGACGTATCTTCTCTCAATAATAAATTATCAGACACTTATTGCTTCCAAGGCGTCAAGGGTAGTACATGCCTCTGGTGGTAGGGAGGTAATTGATTTCGGAACAAGACGCGCACACGGTCCGCAGGCAGGTGTACTGGCGGCAAGGGCATGTTTTATTGGTGGCTGTGCAGGGACCTCCAATGTTCTCGCAGCTTACGAGCTGGGGATACCACCCATAGGTACTGCCGCTCATTCATGGGTTATGGCCTATGATGACGAATATGAATCTTATGAAGATTTTCATAAAGTTTTCCCTGATAACACAATCCTGTTAATTGATACATACGATACAATTAAGGGTGCACGGTTGGCCACAAAGATTGGAAAGAAACTGAAGGGTGTCAGACTGGACAGTGGTAACATCACGCTTTTGAGTAAAAGGGTAAGGAAAATTCTTGACGACGCAGGCCTCGGGCATGTAAAGATTACTGCAAGCGGTGATCTGAATGAATACAAGATATCTCAAATGCTTGATAAAGGTGCATGTATTGATTCCTTCGGTGTGGGCACGGAGATGGTTACTTCAAAAGACATCCCGGCACTTGGTGGCGTTTATAAACTGGTAGAGCAGGAAAAAGAAGGTATATCCATGCCAAAAATGAAATTCAGTAAAGACAAGTCAACATGTCCGGCAAAGAAACAGGGTTACCGATTTCTTAATAATAAAGGAATGTTTAGAAAAGACATAATTGGTCTGGTAGATGAAGAGTTTGATGGTAAGGCCCTTTTGTTACCTGTTATGAAAAAAGGCAAACTCTTACATAAAATACCAACCGTTCAACAAATACAGAAAACAGCGAGAAAGAATATATCTAAATTGCCGGACAGGTTTAAGGCTTTAAATTGTAAAACTGCATATCCGGTGACGATTAGTAAAGAATTAAGACAGATCAGGGATAGGACGATAAGGAGCAGGCTCTATTAGGAGTATGATGTTCGTGTCTTGGTACATCGTGGTACAAAGAATGAGGGCACGTGCAACGTGCCCCTACAATAGGTTGTAGCACAAAATAATGGAACAAAAAAAATATAATCCGGAAATTCATCATCGTCGTTCAATCCGAATAAAAGAATATGATTATTCACTGGAAGGATTGTATTATATTACCATTTGCACATCCCACCATGAAAGATTGTTTGGGCATATTGATAATGGTAAAATGGTTTTAACAGAATATGGAAAAATCGCAAACAATGAATGGTTTAAAACCGGATTCTTCACACCATTTCTTTAGCTTTTTTTCTACCGGGGAGGTGTAGTCCGCATTCCTTCTGATCGTCTTTGAGTTGATGGTTAAACCATCTCCAACGCCCCGCTCGACGTGTTTCATGAGGGCCGATGGGTGTTGTGCATATAATACATCCAAGCGAGTCATAATGCCATCCATCCCTTTCTATCTCCAGCAATTTATGTACGGGCACTTTATGGGTTCTGATGTAATTCTTTACATTCTCTTCTGTCCATGCAATCAAAGGTGTTACCTTGAGCAGGGGACGTTCCTTTCCGTCCTGTTGTTTATGTTGAATAATTTCGATTCGTTTTATTTGAGACCTGGAGTCCGATTGGTCTGCCCGTAAACCTGTAATCCAGACATCCAGGGTGTCCAGAACCTTATTGTTTGGATCCACTTTGCGTATTTTGCAGCAGTATTCTTGTTTTGCCTTGCTGTCAAAAAAGATCATTTCTCCATGTTCACAAACCATTTTGCTTACTGCTTCAAAATCAGGTGCTGCCTTTTCAATATTGATGTTGTACTTCTTCTCCAGTTCGCGGAAGAGATCGTATGTCTCCGGAAAAAGACGCAAAGTGTCCACAGTGTAAACACGGGGTTTGGAAATGCCAGCTCGTATTACCATGTCGATTAAGGCCACACCAGTCCACTGTCCACTGGTACCAATAGCAGCGCGTTTCCCAAACATGCGAAACAACTCCGCCATTAATTCACCCGAATCCTGGATTTCTTCTAACTTGTGCACAAGTTCTTGATCAATATTCACTGTTTAGTTATATATATTCTCATCTTATTCAAAACTATACACTGGGACTTCAATTGTTTTCGAAGGTTTAGACTGCTCTTTTGAATATTTTAGGAGCTTATCTGTAACATCTGGAGAGTATGTCTTTTCTCCGCAGGAGGTACAAACCTCTGCCGGGACGTTTTCTACAAAAAGATATTTATTATTATCTTCATAATGAAAAGTTACATTTCTCTTTTCCACTTTACTGCCACAAAAGATACACTTCATTATAAATCACCTCCTTATTTTACAATTAATCCATTCTTCAGGATCAGGATCGTATGTAGTAATAACTATAATTGATGGTGGGAGAGATAACTGAACATGTAAATCTTTTTCTGTCCTGGTTCTCCCATATATTAGACAACTTGGGGAATATTTATCATCTGGATATTCTTCAATAATCTCTCCATTTATCACCGCCTCTTCAATTTCTAACCTGGTTATTGACCTTTTGATCATTTGTTTTACCGCATGATCAGAAATGCGATACTTACTTTCTAATATTCTATCTCGAATTGGTTTAATTACCATCTTGTGAATTCTACCAGTACAAGTAAGATTATATCCTACAACATATGATTTCTACATCATATCAGGTTTATACGATAATTGCCAAATTTTATTGATTTCTGTATCGAATTGTACTATTAAATGCTTATACTAATTAAGTGTAAATATATAGGTATTAATTTATGAAGATTTGCCTGGCTCAAATAAATCCAACTGTCGGTGCCTTTAAACAGAATGCAAAAAAGATATGCAGGTTCATAAATGCTGCGAAGAAGAAGGGAGCTGATCTGATTGTATTTCCTGAGATGAGTATTGTAGGTTATCCGCCAAAGGACTTGCTGGAACTTTCAGGATTCGTAGACAGTAATCTAAAGGCATTGGAAGAGGTAAGGAATAATGTTACAGGTATCTCCGCTATTGTGGGTTTTGTTGACAGGAATGCAGCTCGGCGTGGCAAGGATTTGTATAACGCAGCCGCATACATAAGAAATAAGAAAATAGTATCCAGGCATTATAAGTCTTTACTGCCTACATATGACGTATTCGATGAGGATAGATATTTTGAGCCAACACATAGTATTGCTTTAGCAAAGATATCCGGCAGAAAATTTGGTATCTCTATTTGTGAAGATATATGGGGAGCAGATGTGGTTTGGCAGGGAAAGATTCATCACAAGGATCCTGTTAAAAGTATGATAAGACAGGGGGCAGAGATTATTGTAAATATTTCAGCTTCACCCTTCACTATTGGTAAGCAGGATGTAAGGTTGAAGATGCTGACAAGCCATGCAAAAGAACACAATGTGCCAATTGTCTTTGTGAATCAGATTGGAGGCAATGACGATCTGGTATTTGATGGAAACAGCCTGGTAATTAATAAAAAGGGGGTTATTGTAGATAGGGCTTTAAGTTTTGAAGAAGATTTATTAATGGTTGAGTTCAAAGGTTCAGATGTAAATGCAGGAGACAGTAAACCGATCTCGGTTGAAAAGAGAACTCAAGCCGCCACCAGTGAAGATGAGATTGAATCAGTCTATAAGGCTTTAGTTCTGGGTACACGGGACTATGTAAAAAAATGTGGATTCAAAAAGGCTGTAATAGGCCTGAGCGGCGGAATAGATTCTGCCGTTACTGCCGTAATTGCAGTCAGGGCGCTCGGTAAAGGTAAAGTGCTTGGTGTTACAATGCCGTCCGGCTTTTCATCCAAAGGTAGTGTTGAAGATTCAAAGGTGCTTGCCGAAAGACTGGGAATAGATTTTGAAAATATCCCGATAAAGTCTGTCTATAATGCATATACAAAGACCTTGAGTGGTATATTTACTGGGCTCCCATTTGATGTGACAGAAGAAAATCTGCAGGCAAGGATAAGGGGTAAAATACTTATGGCAATCTCAAATAAATATGGATACCTCGTGTTGACAACCGGAAATAAATCAGAACTTGCAGTTGGTTACTGTACTCTATATGGTGATATGTGTGGTGGGCTGGCGGTTATATCCGATGTTCCAAAGACCATGGTTTATGGTATTGCTGAATACATCAATCGAAAAAAAGAGATAATTCCCATTGACACTATTGAGAAACCGCCATCAGCCGAATTGCGGCCGGACCAGAAGGATCAGGATTCATTACCTCCATACGATATCCTGGATGGCATACTGAGGGCATACGTTGAAGAGTCAAAGGATATAGATGATATTGTAGGGATGGGTTTTGATGAAACGCTTGTAAAAGATATAATTAAAAAGGTTGATAGAAATGAATATAAGAGAAAGCAGGCGGCTCCGGGGCTCAAGGTTACTTCAAAGGCATTTGGGACAGGCAGAAGGATGCCTCTTGCACAGCGATATACAAGATAGTAATATAGTAGAGAATTAAGGAGTTCCCGCCTAACAGTCTGGCGCCCGCCCGGATGAATCCGTTCGGACGGGGGCAGGGAGGAATTGGGGAAAAAGCCAGGCAAGATGCCTGATCTATATTGATATTTATATTCTATAGGTCAGGCATCTTGCCTGACAGCCCTCTGTGCAATACATAGGAATTAATGGATTATAATACTGTTTTTTTGGTAAGGGTACAATGAATATACCAGGACAAGATGATAAAATGGCAAACACTCCATGGGGTATGTGGGAGGTGTTGCTGGATGAACCCGCTTATAAAGTAAAGAGGATAACAGTATTACCGGGAAAAAGGTTGAGTTACCAGAAACACTTCAGGAGAAGAGAACACTGGATGATAGTTGAGGGAAAGGGTGTTGTGACCATTGATGGTAAGGATAATCATATAGAGAAAGGGGACTCCATAGATATACCTCAGGAAGCCGCACACCGTATGGCCAATAATGGTGATGGCGATCTGACGTTTATAGAGATACAACAGGGTGAGTATTTTGGAGAGGATGATATTATACGTCTGGAAGACGATTACGGAAGGGTATAAGTAAGAATGAAACATGAAGCGCTGTTTTATAATTCAGAAGATGATAAAAAGGTTAGTTGCTACCTGTGTCCGCATAGATGTGTAATTGCAGACGGTAAGTTAGGCTACTGTGGGGTTAGAAAGAATATTGATGGTAAACTCTATTCCATGATTTATGGCAGGATTTCATCGGCATGTGCAGATGCAATCGAAAAGAAACCCTTATACCATTTTCATCCCGGCAGCTACACATTTTCAATAGGTTCTCTTGGTTGTAATATGCGTTGTAAACATTGTCAGAATTGGCAAATAGCTCATTCCCGTGCCGATAATGGAGACAGAGATACATCCTATATTTCTCCTGAAGAACTGGTGAATCTTTCGTTGGAGAATAAGTGCAGTGGAATTTCATGGACTTATAATGAACCAACAATCTGGATAGAGTATGCAATTGATGGCGCAAGATTAGCGAAGGAAAATGGACAATACACAGTCTTTGTAACAAACGGCTATATTGAACCGGAAGCATTAGATGCAATTGGGCCGTATTTAGATGCTTACAGGGTTGATATAAAGGGTTTTGATAATTACAGGGAAGATGACGTGCCAGAGACTGATATTAAAGTGAGTGAGGAACTTCAGGACTCCAGGCATTGTTTCTATAGAGACGTTGCAAACGTAAAGAGTGTAAGGCCGATCTTAGATGCTGCAATCAGGGCAAAGTCAAAATGGGACATGCACGTGGAGATAATAACCAACGTTGTGCCGGGTTATAATGATGACAATGAAGAGTTGCATGAGATTGCCGGATGGATAGTTCAGAATCTTGGAGACGAGACACCATGGCATATAAGCAGGTTTCAGCCATATCTTGATCTGTCACATGTACCGTCAACCCCGATCTCTACTTTAGAAACTGCGAGAAAGATAGGAGTTGAAGAGGGGCTTAAGTACGTTTACACGGGAAACGTCCCCGGACATAAGTGGGAAAACACTTATTGTCATAGTTGTGGAGAAATGTTGATTGAAAGGGTTGGTTTTGGCGTCAAGACATTTGAAATAAAGGATGGAATGTGTACAAAGTGTGGTACCAGTATTCCAATTGTTGGTGGATTTGGATAGAAAATAAATAATTTAAAAGTATAAGAATTTCATTTTGGACACAGATAAACGCAGATTAAAAGGATTTAGGGTCCAGCCAGAAAAAAACTAGATTTAAAAGTTTTTATCCGTGCATATCTGTGCGAAGTCCTCGGCGCTTTTTGTCCGGGGAAATCAGTGTCCTATCAATTTAGAGGATTTATGTATGCCTAAAAAACGATCTACAATAACGTTAATTACTGATTTTGGTTTACAGGATGGATATGCGGGTGTGATGAAGGGTGTAATTGCTAACATCAACCCGTCAGCAAACATAATTGACATTAGTCACAACATTGAACCCCAGAATGTATTTCAAGCGGCTTATGCCCTTAACAGTTCATATAATTATTTCCCAAAGGGGACGATCCACGTAGTTGTCGTTGATCCGGGGGTAGGAAGTGACAGGAAGATTCTTTGTTTAAAGACTAAGGATTACATATTCCTTGCACCTGACAATGGAGTGCTCTCTTTTATTGTTGCAAATGAGGAGTCTCCGTCAATCAGAGAGGTTACTAACAGTGAATTATTCCTGCCGAACGTCAGTAATACATTTCACGGACGTGATATATTTGCACCTGTAGCAGCGCATCTCTCCAAAGGGATTAGTCGCAAGGATCTGGGTGAGCGGATTGATAAGATTAATGAAATTGATCTGCCAAAACCGATACGTTCACCGGGAGGGGTGATAACGGCCGAAATTATATATATAGATGGTTTTGGTAATCTTATTACCAATGTCAATAAAGAGGTTATTGACAGGATGAAGATCAAGACTGAAAGAGTGGCTATTACAATGGGCAGGAAAAGGATTAACGGAATATGTAAATCATATTCGGATGTAGGAGCAAATGAGGCATTGGCAATATTTGGAAGTTCCGGATATTTAGAGATATCAATAAATCGCGGCAGCGCCAGGGATGTATTAAATTTAAAAAAGGGCGATAAATTGGATTTGGGAAATTAAGAATAATTGATTTATGGAAAAAGGCGTATTCGTTACAGGTATTGATACAGGCGTTGGCAAGACCATCATTGCCGGTGCAATAGCTGCTGCGGTAAAAGCGCATGGCCTGGATGTGGGTGTCATGAAACCTGTTGCTACAGGTGCAAAGGAAATAGATGGAAAACTTGTCTCTGAAGATGTCGTATATCTTAAAAAAATAATCGATAGCACTGATGATGATGACCTTGTGAATCCCATTCGTCTTGAACCAGCATTAGCGCCAACGATGGCAGCATCAAAGAGTGGCGTTACCATCGACATGGAAAAAGTATGGGAAACGTACAGGGAACTTACAGACAAACATGGTTTTGTCGTTGTTGAAGGAATTGGCGGCCTCATGGTTCCAATTGATGACAATACGCTTGTTGCTGACATGGCACTTAAGATGGACCTGGCAATCGTAATAGTGAGTAAACATTATCTGGGGGCAATAAACCATACCCTTTTGACGTTAGAATATGCCAGGAGCAGGAATCTTAGAATTAAGGGAATAATATTCAATATGTTGAATAATGGTGAAGATTTTGTAGGAGAAATAGGTAGATTATCCTCAACTCCGGTTCTCGGGACTATTCCGTTTAATGAGCACGTGTGTGTTGAGAAGTGTCTGTATGGTGACATAGTAGAATACTTTCGTAAAGAAATAAACATGTCAAAGATAATGAGAAAAGAGACTTAGGTAAATTTAGCATAAATTAAATAAGTAAAATAATAGAATAAAACATAATTGACATTTTTTTGAGTTCTTGATAATATATTTAGCCCAATATAACTTAACTCGTTTAGGATAGTACAAGGAGTAATATATTAGATGAGTACAGATGTTATTTTAGAGCCTTTAAAAGATCAGATGCGCGAAGTCGAGGAGCGTCTTTATAGCGATTTATCTCCGGCAGACAAACGCCTTTCCGATTTAGTGTATCATGTCAGCAAGATACAGGGTAAAAGATTACGTCCGGCATTGCTATTACTATCAGGTCAATGTTCAGGTGGTTTAATCCCACAACATATTGATTTGGCAGTAGTTGTAGAGCTTATACATACGGCAACCCTTGTACACGATGATATTATTGATGAGGCAGTGGTAAGAAGGCATATCGAGACGATGAATATAAAATGGGGGAGTAAGATTTCCATTCTGTTTGGTGATTACCTCTTTTCACGGGCCTATACCATACTTTCTGCTCTCGATTCCCAAATGTCAACACTCATAATGTCCCAGACCATAAACATCCTGTGTGAAGGTGAAATGGTCCAGCTTTTAAGATGCTATGATGCCGAGGTGACAGAATCAGAATATTTAAGCATTATAGAACGTAAAACGGCATCTCTATGTGCCGCCAGTTGTAAATTAGGTGCTATTTCATCGGGAGCAAATAAAATGCAGACTGAGGCGCTTACAAACTATGGTTCGAAGATCGGAATGGCATTTCAGATAATAGATGATTGTCTGGATGTTGTGGGTGCAGAGGAGAGAATGGGCAAACCGGCGAACCTGGATGCCCAGATCGGAAAACTTACACTGCCGTTTATCAGATTAGTAGACAAACTGCCGATAGATCGCAGAGAGAGCACACTTGAACTAATATTCCAGAACAACAATTGTAAAGATTCAAAAGCTGCGATAGCCGACCTGCTTGCAGAACATGACGCTGTGGACTATGCGTATGACACGGCAAAACAGCTGATAAAAAAAGCACAGGATGATCTCTCCGTCATTCCGGACTCGGTTTACAAAACCTCACTCCTTGAACTAGGCGACTATGTAGTTAGTCGAGACAGATAAGACACGAATCATTTCTCTTCAAACCTTCATTTTTTAATTCTCCCTTATTTTTCTTCAAAATATTCTTTACATTGTATATGGTATCGTATATGTTACTATTGTGGTTGAGATAAAAGAATACATAGATACTAATGGAAATAACAATTTTGAGAGATGGTTTAACCGACTGAACACAGTCGCAGCCCTGAAGGTCAGAAGATATTTAGCCCGTCTGGAGAATGCTAATTTTTCACGGGTTAAGGGTGTGGGTGGTGGTGTTTTAGAATGCAAAATTAGTTTTGGGCCGGGATACAGGGTCTATTTCGGTAAAGATGGCGTAAAGCTGATCATCCTGTTGGCCGGAGGCACAAAGAAACGACAGCAAAATGACATAAAATATGTCAGGGAGTTATGGCAGGAATATAAAAAACGAAGAAAGGAAGGTCAATATGGCACTGACAAAGAGTTTTAAAGATACTATCCAGGCAAGAGCATTACGTGATCCGGAGTTTCGGGAGGGACTTTTAAAAGAAAGTATCGAGTGCCTCCTATCTGGTGATACTGCTACAGGAAAAACCATGTTGCGTGATTACATTAACGCAACAATCGGATTTGAAGGACTGGCAGAGCTTACCGGGAAATCGTCCAAAAGTCTTATGCGTATGTTTGGGACTGATGGTAATCCCAGGGCAAACAATCTGTTTGGTATAATCGGATTACTCCAGAAAAAAGAAGGCATACACCTTGAAGTCCATACAACGAGATAGGTGAGAACTGGAACTCGATTCTCGTTACTCCCTATCCATCTTTTAGTGTAAATCTACAGTTAAATTTCGTCTTTGGTTAATTTAGGAATTCAGGTTTCAGGAGGCTTTTAATCTCTCCATTTTTAAATCTTTTAATTAAATCCATAGAAAACTCAATGTTGATCACACTTCGACACCCCGCCTGAATGACAAAGTCGGGCGGGCGCTCAGTGCGACGTCATCCTGAGCGCCCGCCCGGACCGGTACGGACGGGGAGTCGAAGGATGGCCTTTAGATTCTCTCCTATAATCTCTGTGTTCAATTATACTTTTGTCTAAATCGAGAGATTTCTTTGGGTAATTTGTTGTAGCCGTCTGCCTAGGCGGACATTTATTATAATTCGATGGGTAAATGTGAATTTCTCGTAAGTTGCGCAACCTAAAGGTTGCGGCTACCCGCCCGAACGTACTGTTCGGTACGGACGGGCATAAATCGCTCAATTTAGATTCTAGTAAAATAGTTTGACATGCCGTAGGAAATAGATTAAGTTTAAACAGGTTTTATTTATTATTGAAGTACATATTGGAGGTGTTTTAAAATGTTAGGTATTCCAATTGGGTGGTTTGGTATTCCTGGTGGCTTTGAGTGGATTATTATACTGGTTATAGCTCTGTTAATTTTTGGCAAAAGGCTTCCGGGTACAATGAGATCCATTGGGAAGGGATTTGTAGAGTTTAAAAAGGGTCTGAAAGGTGTCAAGGATGAGGTTGATGAGGCAGAAGAAGAAGTTAAAAAGATTGATGATGAAGATGTTGATGTAAAGTAAATGTTCTCCACGATTTAAGCCACCCCCTCACAAAAGAACTTTTCATAAAAAGAAATCAATAGTGTTATCACCATAATATAGGCTAGACATCCCTGCCCGTCCCTGCCTGCGGCAGGCAGGCGGCAGGCGGGTTGTCTGACCGTAGACTACACCGAGGCAGGATGTCACGCCATAGGCGGATCTGCCCCGGGCACGACCTCGTCTATTTCAATTTTAGTTTTGTTTCGGTTGTTTCTAGTTTGCCTCGGCTATTTTAAGTTTTTTGCTTCTTGCCTTTTGCTTCTTTGTCATTCCGTGGTTAAGTACTTATTTGTTCTCATTCCACAATCCATCTGAAGTATCGTACTCTGATCGGATCAACAGAACGGTCAACAATTGCCAGAATCCTCTTTTCGGCATACACACTTGTTTCACCCTCGTCAGTTATCTGAGCAGTTACATAAACCGTAAAGACATTTGAACGTGTCGTAATCAGGTTTGAGATTGAGCGCAATGCCTCTTCTTCATCCCATTTAGTTCCTATTGCGCCTGTAATTTCAGACACTCTAGCCACTAGATCCCCTATACTCGTATATGGTTTATTTCCAGGAGTATCAATAGCATCTCCTATAGTAGAATCTATATTTGGTAATGACTGTAATACTTGAGTAGAGGCAGTATTTACATTTATCAAACCCGGAATGCGGTGTTCCTGTCCATCAAAATCACCGGATTGAGAACCTGTGTCTGGTGAATCCGTACTACCGTCTCCATCATTGTCAATATTATCCATAGACGGGTCTGTAATAGTGAAGTACTCGAATACTTCAGTGTTATCTACTGTAAAATTAGTCCATGGGTTGCCTGTATGGATATAACACAGGTAACCTTTGTTTGGAAACCTGTTTTTGTTTGCTATATAAAAGCTTGATGTCCATGTAGCGAGTGTCCATTGGCCGTTAACAGTTGGGTCAAAATTATTGTTTACCACACCAGGGGTATCTGAGCTATTCGCCCAAATCCATGGTGGCCTTGGGTCATTTAACTGACTGCTTTGAGGATTGTTTGCATCTCCATAGGTTGTAACCTGTACGATGTTACCGCTATCGTCCTCTAAGGTTATTTCTTGACCATCTTCATTGAGGTTGTTAATAAGGGGATCCGTCTGATCTGCTCCTGCACCACCATCATTATCTATAAAATAATAACCTGGAGCAGCAGGGATTTGAGGGCCGTCAAGTATAATTTCTGTTGCACCGTTATCCCACGTAATCTTCCAACCTGCTATATTAATTGCAGAATCGTATGGGTTAAACAATTCTATAAATTTACTATTGCTTCCTGATATATTTACCTCTACTTCATTTATATATGGAGTTCTTTCCACGCCATAGTATGTTAGGTAATTTGTTACTGTACCATTAGTATCCATAAAGTCCCATATATTAACGGCCATCTGCTGGCGTTCAACATCCGGCACACCACCTGCAGCCAATGCCTCCGCGATCATTTGTATCTTTTTGTTAGTAGTGTAATAAGCACCAGTGTATGCACCTTCATTATTTACAAGTGCATTGATATTCAGCATGGTCGTAGAGGTACCGCCATCCAGTGTATAGGGTGGGCAGAGTATTGTGTCGGCGGAGTAAGTAGTTAGCCAGCCTTTCAGGGTATTCTGATCATCCAGAGAGACGGTATTCGTACCGAATATATATTCAAGTCTGCTCTCGTATGATGAAGTGCCCATGATCTCGGCTTCTGACAGCAGGCCAAAAGGCACATCATCATCATACGGAAAGATAGAATTGAATTCGTTTGGTTCATCAGTAACTTCATCCGCTTCTTCAAGAACCGAATCTCCATCATTATCAATACCATCAGTCAGAGGGTTCGGTACTATTCCTGAATCGTCATTTGTGCCACTTGTGCCGGGGGCATCATCGTTTCCCAGTCTTGAGTCGATAATGTCGCTTGCGATATTGTCAGCTACTCCTGAGCTTATGCCGGCTGCCTGTTCAATTGTAAGAGAGAGATCATTCTCGAATGTCGACCAGCCTTCATTGGAGGTGTGTGTGCCACCGTTTGCCTCGTTGCCTGTTACATTTACATTAACCCTTGCCTCCCCGTCATCGGTAATCAGTACGGCGTATCTTGCAAGGAGGTTTCCCGGAAGCCTTGTGGCAGATGTTGTTGCAGTGTCTGTCGGGAAGTATTGCCATGCGGAATCGTTCGAGCCGTTACCGCTGTTGTCATAATCCGTGCCGTTAAATATACCGAAGCCGGGCCACGACGCATCACCTTCTTCGTCGTAGTTTTCATCATAGTTAGGATCATTATACGCAAGGGTATCGGTTCCGAACTTGTCATGCCGAATAATGTATATCGCGTACTCCAGCCCTGCCTTTGCAACCATTTCGCATTTAACGCTGTCGGCATAATTTCTGGTAGCCCTGGTTTCTATTCGTGACAACGTAGCGAACGTAATGGTCATCAATGAAAGGATTGTCAGTATGCCAATGATGGCTACTAATATATAACCCTCTTCTTTTTTCAAGTCATTCATATTTTCATTGCCACAAAGGCAGAAAAATATTTTAATATTAAATTATCAATCGTAAATCATAAATCTGAAATCGTAATTCTTTCTCACGGTATTGAAATTATATTTGTAGACGTTCCTGTGTATCGATTGCGCATATCTGAGATTGTCATTGCTACTTCTACTGCATCCGGCAGGTATTTCTTTGTTGTGCTATCCCATGTATCTCCCCATGTTCCGTCTGTATCCTGATATCTAAACTGCAATGTACTGACATTGAAGCCGAGTTGATAACCGGTTGCTGTGTCAGGATCAAAACCAGCGATACTCGAATTAAGAGTACTGGTACCCGTAATTTCTGCCTTGCTCAGGATGTTACTAGTATTCAGGAAATATGTAATCAGGGCAATTGGCTTGTCTTCAAGATTGGGGGTGTTGGATAGAAGCGTGAGTATATCACTTCCCTCCTTTGCCCCAATGGTACTATAAGTGGTTGCAGAGATATTATCAAATGCCTTGAATAGTTCAAAATTAGTATTCAGGGTGGCGCCGGAAAAATCCCTTTTAATTATATCAAAGGCTGTTCTTACGTTCTGGTATACCTCGTTACGTGCATCTGACTCAGAGAAAGCACTGCTTGCCTGTCTAAAGATTATAGCCGTAATAAGTATAATCATTGCGGCCAGGGATATGGCGACGATGAGTTCTACAAGGGTGAAGGCAGAGCGGTTGACTATTGAATATTGACTGTTGAATATCGGCAATTGTTTATTATTGATTTTCAATTGAAATATTTCCTTTGACAAAATTGTACTGTTAACGTTGGGTCTGCTTCACTTGACCCATCAAAACCTTGAAAATTATAGCTAAATTTATCTAAACGCAGAGGCGCAGAGATCGCAGAGCTTATTAGAGAACTTACTGTAAATTGTTGACTACCCGGAAAATTCCATCTCGTAATACTTCAACATGAAAATTGATTATTAAACCTAAATGTTTATCACTAAGCCGTAAATATGTTAGCAGTTTTGGCTTGTCTATCGTTGATAATTCTTCTTTAGCTTTTAAATCTACAATTACCTTATTTTCTACTAATAAGTCTAAACGAAGATCTGTACCGAGTTTGATTCCTTTATAAGGAATTGGTACACTCTGTTGTCTTTTAAAATGCAATCTCTCATATGTAACTCATGGCAAAGCGCATCTTCATAAACAGATTCCAAAAGCCCTGGTCCTAAAATACGATGTACTTCTATTGCAGAGCCGATTATCTTTTCTGATATTTCGTTTTCATGCATAATGAATAACGCCCTATTTGTTTTACTTAGTCTTTATAATCCTCTGTGACCTCTGCGCCTCTGCGTTAAAGTTGTTTTTGTCTTATATGTCATCGTTTTGAAAACATGGTTTCGTAGATGTCTATAATGTCGTTTGTTGTAGAGAATGTTAAGGATCCTCCCGTTCCCAGAAATGGCCCTTCCAGAGTAATTGTAGAAGTTGAAGTACCCATACTTTCGATTCTATACCAGAATTTATCATTGTCCGCCCTTATGTAGTGTTTTGAAGTCAGCCACGAAGGAAATGCTGATACATTCGATACAGTCGTACTTGCTGCAAAATCAGCCGTTCCTGTACCAAATTGAGAAGAATCAAAGTTTCTGAATATGGCTATCTGTGCCCTGACAAGGTTGTTGTCAGTTGTTTCATTATTTACAACTGCCTGCCAGGAATATTGAGCAAAAATTGTATTCCCGGAGGAGTCTTCAAATTGATTGGCTTGATCCGGATCGGTATCAGGATATGTGTTGCTGCCGGTATTTGTACCCACAAAAGTAACTATATCATTTGCCTTAAGATATGATATTGCCGATTCAGAGAGAACGGCTGCGTTGGTATATTGGGTTACCTTCTTCATGGAGTCAACTCCGATAGGAAGCAGGGTTAACATGCTTACCAGTCCGACGGCAAGGATGAAGATAGCTATACCTATTTCAATGAGTGTAAAGCCGGATTGTGATTTTAGATTTACGATTTTAGATTTACGATTTAAACGCAAAAGAAACAAATCCCAAATCGCAATTCGTAATTCGTAGATCTTGTTCCGATTCTTTCTGGTTAGGTTCCTAATCACTAAAGATTTGTCCTGTATAACTGATTATCTTGAGATTTCTTGAGTTGCCCTGTTTATCTTGAATTGTAACTGTATCCGTGCCCAGTGTGCCCTGGCTTGAGTAGTCAGCAGAGCCGTTTGGATCGAAGGACACTGTTACTGTACTCGTTCCCATAGGCCATGTACTGGTGCCAAATTCAATAGTATCAGGAAGGAATTCATCTTTTCCTACGGTTAAACCGCTTTCGTCTATGATTGATAGTTTGTAGTTTATTGAGTCGAACACGAGCCACCGTGTTTTCCTTGAATTAATCGCCATCGTCCTTGCGGCCAGGGCACTTGCCTGAACTATGCGTGATCCTTTATTTAATCTTTGTCCCTTGAGGAAAGGTGTAATTGCAGGTACGGCCACAACACTTACCAGGATAATAATTGCTATTACAACCAGCATCTCAACGAGTGTAAATGCACTTCTTTTTATCATGTGAGGAATTATATCAGTTAGAAAAATATCGTTCAAAGTGTC
This sequence comes from Candidatus Scalindua arabica, assembly GCA_018263435.1. GTDB lineage: Bacteria > Planctomycetota > Brocadiia > Brocadiales > Scalinduaceae > Scalindua > Scalindua arabica. Next base: position 25,354 of record JAANXD010000033.1, read on the forward strand.
TAAGGTTTAAAATAAGCGAGAGGCGAAGGTTGGGGTGAGAAAACATTTTTTTAACTTTAGTCACTTTAGTTCACTTAAGGCACTTCCCGTCCGAACGGCTTGCCGGGAGGCAATGCCGCATTATGGGTTACCGGCTCCAGTTATTAATATCGTCAGCATCACTGCCGGATGAGCTTGTTATTCCGTCCGCACCGGTTGAGTATAAGTCGTATGAGCCGGTATTTTGAGTTCCGGGAGTGGCATATACAAAAGGATTTCCCCAATAGTCCACAATATCATTACCGTTTACTTCGCTGTCATTAAATTCAATATATTGTTTTGATGTTGAGCCAGATGGCGCTAGAGCATTCTTTACATTTGTAATTCCGCTAGAAGGGTAAGACCTGCTGTCATTGTAGTATTGCTCTATAGCTATTTCCAGTCGGTTTATGAACGCCTTTGTCGCCTTTTTCTGAGTCTTTTCACGTAAACCCGGGAGGACGGTCAATATGGTTGCTGCAATTACGATAATTATGCCTGTTACGACCAATAGTTCCATTAATGTAAAACCTCTTTTACCAGTTTGTAATGTCATCACTTGTGGAGGCTCCGGAATTATCTGATTTATCAGGACCAAACGAATAAATATCGAATGATGCTGTGTTGTTAGCAGGTGAACTGCTGACGTAAGAATAATAACTGCCGAAGGGGTCTTCATACTGATATACCTTGGTTAATCCATTTACTCCTTCAATAGTGATGTTTGTGCCGGTACCGGTAAAATTTACTCCGGTAACTTCATCTAATTGTGTCCTTTTGAATTCTATATATGGGCCGTATATGTCGTTAAAGCTGGTTGCGCTGAATGTAAATTTACTGCCCAGAAAGAATATAAGACATTTTGAACCGGTATTGAGATCATCATCGCGCGGTATGCTTACACCACCGACAGAAATTACTGTATCAGATGTTGTGTAACTATCCGGTGGGAAGACTCCAAAGTCACTCTCAAACTGTTTCAGCGCCAGTTCCAGTTGACTTATCTGTGCCGAGGTGACCCCTTTCTTAGCATTGGTTTGAATAGAAGATACGACCGGGATTGTGATTCCGGCAAGGAACATTATGATTACTATAACGACTAGCAGCTCTATGAGTGTGAAGGCGGATTTGGATTGAATATTGAAGATTGACAAATGATTATTGTCGATTGAGGCTTGACGATTTAATATTGAAGGTTGGGTGTTGGCAGGTTTCATTTTATAATGATATAAGATATTCAGAAATTCTTCAATCCCTCAATTCTTAAATTTGCAATTCCTGACACTATATCCCGCCTCCCAGACTGCTCATCAGTTTTATTAGCGGCAGGAAGAGGGCTATTACGATTGTACCAACTGATATGCCCAGGAATATGATAATAAGTGGTTCCAGCATGCTTGTCATTGATTCAACAATACTGTCGATCTCATTGTCATAATTATCAGCAACTTTCACAAGCATCTTATCAAGTTCGCCTGTCTGCTCTCCTATTTCAATCATATTTACTACCATGGGATCACATATCTTTGATTCCCGCAGCGGGCTTGCAATACTTTCTCCTTCACGAATGTTGTCGTGTATCATATCTACGGCCCTGGTCATTGCTGCGTTCCCGGTAATGTTCTTCACATTATTTAAAGCCTCCAGGATAGGTACACCACTGGATATCAGTGTTGCAAGCGTCCTTGCAAATCTAGAAATAACTGACTTGTTTATCAGGCTACCAAAAATTGGCAACTTAAATTTTAATTTATCAATTATTAATTTACATCTCTTTATTTTTTCGATTAGTTTAATAAGTACAAAAACAGCAACAGGAATTCCAAATATAGAATACCAATGAGTAATCAGAAAGTTGCTGATAGTTATTATTGCCAGGGTTAAAAATGGAAGAGCAATACCCATTTCTTCAAACATCATTGCAAACCTGGGAATTATGAATATCATAATACAGGTTAATATTAAACTGGATGCTATGATAACCGTCGTGGGGTACATCATAGCGCTTATGATTTTCCGTTTGAGTTTCTGGGTTTTTTCTCTGTAAGTTGCCAGCCTCTCTAACACTACATCTAATGCTCCACTAATCTCTCCTGCATTTATCAGGTTTACATAGAGTTTGTCGAAGACTTTTGGGTGCTTTGACATTGATATGGACAGGGTATCACCTCCTTTAATATCTGATATTATTTCTCCAATTGCATTCTTTAACAATCCCTTCTTCATTTGTGATTCAAGGATGGTTAAACTTTGTACTACCGGTATATCAGCATTCTGGAGTGTAGAGAGTTGTCTTGTGAAGGGGTTTATTTGTTTCTCACTTACTTTGCCTATGGTTATAGATGATAGTGAGCTTTTACGTTTTTCTGAGGTTGTATGTTTTGTTGAAGTTTTATCCCTGACCTCCTTGATCTTAGTGGGATAAAATCCCTTGCCTCGAATAGTATCAAGCGCTTCTTCAGATGATAAGGCTTCCACACTGTCCTTAACTGATGCGCCTTTACTATCAACTGCCTGGAATTTAAATATTGGCATAGCCGGGAATATTTTGAGTATTAGAAAAAATTTTAACATAGGTCAGACATCCCTGCCCGTCCCTGCCTGCGGCAGGCAGGCGGCAGGCGGGTTGTCTGGCCGTAGATTGCCTGCTTGTTTTATACTACACCGAGGCAGGATGTCGCGCCCTAGGCGGATCTGCCTCAGGCATGACCTCAGCTATTTCCACCAAGATGCTTATCTTGCAAAGATAAAGATATTCTTTTATCGAAAAACGGTTTTCGCAACAGATACTAATTTACGCTTGTTTCTCTTGCTACTTCTTCTAAGGTTGTCAGCCCGTTGTAAACTGCGTTCAGTCCACTTTCTAACAATGTATTCATGCCGTTGCTTCTGGCTACTTCCTTTATCGTATCAGTAGAGGATTGTTTAATTATGTGTGAACAAATCTCTTCGTTTAGTAACATTATTTCAAGGATTGACATTCTGCCTCTGTATCCCGAGTTGTTACAGCTTTTACAACCTTTTCCAATATAGAAATGTTTGTCCTGTGAATCGTGATCCTGAATATTAAGCTCTTTGATGATATCTTCACCCGGCGTATATTCTTCCCTGCATTCAGGGCATATCTTCTTTACCAATCTCTGGCTGATTACTGCTTCGAGTGATGCTGTCATCAGGTAAGGTTTGAGCCCCATATTGATTAGTCTTGTTATTGTTGATGGAGCATCATTTGTATGTAAAGTGCTCAATACAAGGTGGCCTGTCAGTGATGCTTGTACTGCGATTTCTAATGTTTCCAGATCTCTGATCTCACCGACCAGGATTATATCAGGGTCTTGTCTTAATATGGCCCTCAAACAACTTGCAAACGTTACATCTATCTCAGGATTGACTTGAATCTGCATGATGCCGTCAATATCATATTCAACAGGATCCTCAGTTGTGATAATCTTTGAACCGGTTACATTAATATGGTTGAGACATGAGTATAATGTTGTTGTTTTCCCTGAACCCGTGGGTCCGGTAACCAGGATAATTCCGTTTGGTTTTTGCATCAGTTGTTGAATTGTTTTCAGATTGTCCGGCATCATACCCAACCTGCTCAGGTCAAGTGAAACCGAGCTCTTGTCGAGTATCCTCATGACAACGCTTTCTCCATAATTGGTAGGTAATGTTGAAATACGTATGTCGACTGAGTGTCCCATTATAGTCAGGAGGATACGGCCGTCTTGCGGCAATCTTCTTTCTGCTATATCCATTTTTGCCATGACCTTGATTCTTGAGATAATACCGTTTGCGAAAAGCGGTGGTACCGGTATTTTCTCGCGTAATACACCGTCAATTCTGTAACGTACTCTAAATTCGTTCTCAAATGCTTCAAAATGAATGTCGCTTGCCTTGACTACGATTGCCTGCAAAAGTATCAAATTAACGAAACTTTTTACTGGTGTATCATCGGTCATCTCTTCTAGGTGTTCTATATCTATTGTTTCTCTATTATTGTCATCATCTTTAATTGAGAAACGATCCTGGAAGTTGTCCAGGATTTCCTCTACAGATTCACGTCCGCCGGGGTAGTATTTATCTATCGCATTTGCAACATCTTCTCTTTCGACCAAAACGGGCTTTGCTTCATACTTTAACAAGAATCTGAGGTCATCTATTTGTTGTATATCCAGTGGGTCCTGTTGTGCTATTGTAATCACAGGTTCCTCAAACGCTATCGGGATGATTCTATAGAGCTGAGCTATGGAATGTGGAATCTTGTCCAGTACATCTTGTGTAAAATTTACATCTTCAATGTCGACAACTTCCATACTGAGATAATCGCTCATTACCTCCATTACAAGTTTACTTGTAGTATGCCCGATATCTACCAATACCTCTCCTAAAGGCTTGCCATTTATTTCCTGCACATCGAGAGCTTCTTTCAGCTGCTCTTCATTTACAAGGTCTCTTTCAAGTAATACCTGTCCCAGTAATTTCTTTTTCTCTTCTTTTGTTGCCATATTAATTTATGTATAGCCTTTCAAAGGAAAATTATTATAGGTCAGGCATCCCTGCCAGTCCCTGCCTGCGGCAGGCGGGCTGCCTGACCGCAAGTTACACCGAGGCAGGATGCCGCGCCCTAGGCGGATCTGCCTCAGGCATGACCTCGGCTATTTCCAGCGAGTCCATTATTTTCTATCAAAGTTGTCACAAAGTAGGGGTGTATGGTAATCCCCGGACAAACTGTACCGAGGACTTTACGCCCTTACATTTCATGCCGATTCAATTTTGCAGATTGAACCGAAACGTTTAGATTCCCACCAGGGGCGGATCTTGAAGCTGCCCACAGGGTCGTCCTAAGGCGACAGGCTACAAGTCTGAACCAGCAGTAGTAGGGGTTTAAAACCTTAAACCCCTACTAACTTCAATCTGAATCTAACGCAGAGACTCTCATTACTTCTTCCAGTGTCGTGATTTGTGCACGTGCCAGTCTTAATCCATCTTCGGCTAATGTAGACATTCCATTAGAATGTGCAATCTTCCTTAATTCATGAGTCCCCTTACTTTTAAATATTGCTTCTCTGATTTCTGAATTTATGCACATGAGTTCAAAGATTGGTTTTCTACCGCGATAGCCTGTTCTGTTACAATGTTCACATCCTGTACCATGGAAAAACTCAGTATCTTCAAGATCATTATTATTTATATTAAGCGCTGCCAGGACGTCTTTTTCTATTTTGTGTGGTACCTTACACTTTGGGCATATAACTCTAACCAGACGTTGGGCCAGGACTGCCTGGATTGATGATGATATAAGAAAAGGTTTTATCCCCATATCGGCAAGTCTTGTTATGGCAGAGGGCGCATCGTTTGTGTGAAGTGTACTAAGGACTAAGTGTCCGGTTAATGCCGATGTAACTGCTATTTCTGCTGTCTCGGCGTCTCGGATTTCACCTATGACAATTATATTAGGGTCCTGTCGAAGTACAGAACGGAGTATACTGGGAAATGACAGTCCAATCGTCTCATTTACCTGACATTGGTTGATCCCTGAAAGGTTGTATTCTATCGGGTCTTCTACGGTAATTATCTTTTTTTCTGAACGATCTACTTTATTTAGAGAAGCATAAAGAGTTGTGGATTTACCACTGCCGGTAGGGCCGGTAATCAGGAAGATACCGTTTGGTTTCTTTAATATACCCTTGAAGTTGTCATAATCATAATCAGAAAATCCCATGTTCTTCAGTTGGACAAGTACTGTAGACTTTTCCAGTATTCTCATTACAATACTTTCACCACAGGTAGTTGGTATTGTGCTGACCCTGATATCTATTGGTTTATCACCAACTTCTGAGCTTATACGGCCATCCTGAGGTTTTCTTTTCTCGGTAATATCAATATGTGAGAGTATCTTTATTCTGGAAATCAAGGCTTCATGTATGCGGTTTTTAATTGAATGCACCTCCTGGCATACACCATCAATCCTGTATCGTATACGAGTTTTGCTTGGCAATGGTTCAATGTGGATATCACTGGCTCTGGTCTTAACGGCTTCGTCAATTATATATGTCACAAGTTTAACAATCGGCGCTTCCACTTCTTCCTCAGTACCAATTGTATAGTCAAATGCTTTATCAGTACCATCAAGTATTGACTTAAATCCTTCCAGGTAGCCATCAAAAGAGACGGCCCTTTCTTTGTCATAATATTTCTTAAAAGCGTCTTCAATGTTATTCTTCGTTGCCAGTACACATTCTACATTAATGTTGAGAGTGAAACGCAGGTCTTCCAGTGTGCTGATATCAAGCGGATCACTCATGGCAATAATGATTAATCCATCTTGCCTGGCGACAGGTATAATATTATGCTTCTTCGCGATGTTTTTCGGGATTGTGTTTATGGTATCTTCCGGGATGGGAGTAGCCATGGGATTAACGACTTGAAAGCCAAATTGTTCAGCCAGGCTGCGTGTTATCTCCTCGGCGTCTGCAAAGCCCATCTCTGTTAACGCTTCACCCAATCGGATTGATAGCTTCTTCTGGTATTTTAGGGCCTTGTCTAACTGTTCTTCAGAGATGATCTCTTTTGATTTAAGCATTTGTCCCAGAGACGTTTGTGTAGTTTTCATATTATTGAGATTGTTGACTTGATGAACCCCGCCTGAATTGTTTGTAATTCCGGCCCTGGATTATTAGTTTTGCTTTGAAAGGATTACGGTTGAAAGATTGTTCACCCGCCAGGCTTTGTCCGATTAAGTTGTCTGGATGGTGAGCCGTTATATATGTCCGCATGGACATTATTAGTTGAGGTTATGCTGATTGTTATTATCATCTACGTCTTTGTCTCCTTTTCTTCCTCCTCTTCCTTGCCTTTTTTGTGGGCCTTCTCCTCCTGCGTCTTCTTGCCTCTGCATCACTCATGGAGAATGATAATACAGCGGGTGTTATATAAGCCGCTGAGATAAGTAGTTTTTTCAAAAAACTTCTACGGCTTTCATCAAAGTCCTTAAGTAGTTCGAGTTCCGTAGGCCTCTCTGAAGTTTTATCTAAGCCCTTCCCTTTAGTCGAATTCAATTGGGCGCTTTCATCAGGTTTTTTGTGTTTACTCATTTTCTCTCTCCTTATCAATTTACAACTTACTACAGAGAATACGAATAGTAATAGTTAATGAAAGGAGTCATCCGGAACAGTTGTGTACATCTGTCTTTTCTTCCTTGCCTTTTTTGTGGGCCTTCTCCTTCCTTCCAACAGTTTCATTAAATTGTCTCAGTTCCTCTTCCATATCCTCCTTACTAATGGCTCCGTATAAAACCAGTATTTTACCAAGAAAGTTACGAGTTTTCTTTTGCAATATTAGAAGTCTATCAATATCTTCCCTGGTCAAGAATCCCAATTCAATTGCAATTTCTCCAAAGAGGCCGCCTCTCTCTCTCTCTGATTGTCAAGAATCGTACTCAACTGTTTATTGTCCAGCACGTTTTCTCTTACAGCAAGTACTCCCAGAGTTATATGTTTCTCATTTTGAAACTTTAGAGCAGCCTCCAGTTCGCTTTCTTCAATCTTGCCTTTCTTGATTAAATATTCACCGAACCTCATTTTGGCCTCCCAGCCATAACAGATTTTATATAATATACTTCTATTTTAAAACTCCAGGAGCCTCTAAATTTAAACTATCTCAAGAGAGTGAAATATTCAAGTAAAAAAGCTTCATTCCGGCAGCCTGAACAAACCAAGATTGCTCTAATCATCATCGTCGTCATCATCGTCACCACCACCAACCGAGCATGCACCCAGAGAATCTCCATGCCCTAAATGTGCATCCAAAGCAGAGGCATCTGCCTCCATGGTTTTTTCAGCAGGTGTACCCGGTTTGTGGCAAATAGTTGTACCACCACTCTTCAATGTAGTCGGCTTTCCCGTTTCACGATCCATTACAACTACAATCCCGGAGGTAAGGACTACATCTGTCCGGTAACCGGCCACGCTGCCATTAGC
>JAANXD010000034.1 GCA_018263435.1 Candidatus Scalindua arabica
CCTTTCGTAAGCAAGTTTTCCAGCCATGATTTTTTTCAGAGGAGGCCGCCAGAGGAACGCCCTGGAGCAGTTCCAGGCACGACTCAGTTTTGCGGCTACAGCTGTTAGAGTCCTGAATTAGATTAAGACTTCCCGATTATAGAATTGAAAGTAATGACAGCTTGCGGGGGAACCCGGTTCTCTGACATAAGTTCCGAACATGATTCTCCTGCAGCATGTTGCAAATGTGATGGAAGAAAGTAAAGTACCCCCAAGGGGATTTGAACCCCTGTCTCATGGCTGAGAACCATGTGTCCTGGGCCAGGCTAGACGATGGGGGCGTAAATTACTTGAACTTGATTGAAATTTATAGTATAGGAATCTAACAAAACGGAGTTATTTTTTCAATCTAAAAGTGATTAAACAATGCTGGGATATTCAAGGAAGGTTTTGAGCGTACTGTTAATATTAGCATTTTCTTTTCTGATTGGTTGTTCTACGGTACCTGTCAGCAGGCTTTCTGATAGCCAATTGTTAGGTGAATACCGGCAATTAAAATCTCTTGTTTCCGGACCAGTTTCCTATGTTCCAACACATTCAGGTGTACCGGTAGGAGATGGTGTTGGAAGCTGGGCTGCATTAGAGGCTGCCGATATTACAAAGAAATATACAATTAATTCTGCAAGAGAGAGGTTGAGAGAAGTTCAGGAAGAGATGTCATTCAGAGGGATTATGCCTTGATTATATAGGAATTTCAAAATTTATGTGAAAGTGCCTAAAGTGAACTAAAGTTTGAAGTGCCTAAAGTTTCGGAGGCGCTATCAGCGCGTATTATTGTATTAAAATTAATCGTGCCAAAGGCACAAGCATTAACTTTAGCTCACTTTAGTTCACTTTACACTTTAGGCACTTCTTACAAAGTCGCCGAAGGCCCAATTTATGGCTTTAGCCTTCTACTCTTCTTCCATGAATGGGTATCTGTAGTCAGTTGGTGNTGCAAATGTCTCTTTAATTGTTCGAGGGGTTACCCACCGGAGCATATTGAAAAAGCTGCCTGCTTTATCGTTAGTACCGCTTGCACGACTGCCCCCAAAAGGCTGCTGTCCGACAACTGCCCCTGTAGGTTTGTCGTTGATATAGAAATTACCTGCCGCATTTACAAGGATTTTTTGCGCCTTTCTAATCGCTTCCCTGTTACTGGAGAAAATAGCTCCTGTCAATCCATAGGGAGAGGTTTTGTCACATAGATGAAGTGTCTCTTCAAATTTATCGTCTTCATAAAGATATACTGTAAGAACAGGCCCGAAGATCTCCTCTTCCATCGTGCGGAAATGAGGGTTGGTAGTGACGGCAATAGTGGGTTCAATAAAATATCCCTTGCCGTTGTCATAGTTCCCTCCGCACACAATCTCTGCCTCATTACTATCTTTAATAAATTCAATGTATTCTGTAATCTTAGAAAAGGCCTGTTTATCAATCACCGCATTTATAAAATTACTGAAATCCTCCACATCTCCCATCTTCACCGTTTTCATCTCTTCAAGTATAAAGTCTTTTAAGTCTATCCATAAACGGCGTGGGATATAAGTGCGGGATGCAGCAGAACATTTCTGCCCCTGGTATTCAAACGCACCCCGTATCAGGGCAGTACCCAATTCTTTTACTCTTGTATCCTTGTGAACAAAGACAAAGTCCTTGCCGCCGGTTTCGCCCACAATACGCGGATAGCTTTTGTAATTCTTAATATTATTGCCTACAGTCTGCCACATATTCCGGAAGGTGGCCGTGCTGCCGGTAAAGTGAATACCGGCAAGGTCCGGAGAGTTCAGGATAATCGGGCCGATCTCGCTTCCCGCTCCGGGGATAAAATTAATAACACCATCTGGTACACCAGCTTCCTGGAAAAGCTTCATTAGATAATAAGACGAGTATGTCGCGTTTGAAGCCGGTTTCCATAAGGCTACATTTCCCATTATTACCGGTGCTGAAGGGAGGTTGCCGGCAATAGAGGTAAAATTGAAAGGCGTTGGAGCAAAGATGAAACCCTCAAGAGGCCTGTATTCCAGCCTATTCCAGACACCTGTTGGTGAGATTGGAGGCTGCTGTTCGCAGATCTTTGAAGTATAAAAAGCGTTAAAACGGAGGAAGTCAATTAATTCACATGCGGCGTCTATTTCTGCCTGAAAGACGTTTTTACTCTGGCACAACATACTTGCTGCATTTAACAGTGAACGCCATGGTCCTGCAAGAATATCCGCTGCCCTGAGAAAGATTGAAGCGCGGTCCTGCCAGTCCATCTTCGCCCACTGCCTGCGCGCGCTGAGAGATGCCTCGATTGCCTCCTGGACCTCCTTCTCTCCCGCCTTATGATATGTGCCTAGAACGGTTCCGTGGTCATGGGGGAGTATGCATTTTCCCAGATTTCCTGTTTTTACTTCTTTACCGCCGATGATAACCGGTATTTCTATCTGCCGGGACTTTAATTCTTTCAATTTGGCCTTAATGTCTTTGCGTTCAGGTGTTCCGGGGGCGTAACTCTTGATTGGTTCATTGGATGGTAGATTCAGGTTGAATTTTGCATTTGACATATTAACCTCCTTAGAAAAGTTAATGTACTGACAGGACTAATGGTTTATTAAGTCTTGGAAATGGACCAAGTATCTCAAATTTATACCAGAATTGACTGTTTGAGAAAAAGTATAATTATTGTATATTATAGCAAAACTGTATGATTGATTAAGTACAATTTTAAAAACTATGCAAAAGGAAGAACCTTACGTAATAGCGCTAATACAGATGATCTGCCAGAGTTCAAGAGAAGAAAATCTGCAGCGTGCCAGGCAGAGAATCGTTGAAGCGGCAGAGCAGGGAGCTCGTTTGATATGCCTTCCGGAACTTTTCTGTTCCATCTATTTCTGCCAGCAGGAAGATCCTCGCTTTTTTGAGTTAGCCGAAACTATTCCCGGTTATACAACAGACTATTTTTCACGATTGTCAAAAACTGTAGAAAGCGTTCTGATGATACCCCTCTTTGAAAGAAGTACGTCGGGAGATTATTACAACAGTCTGGTCGTGATTAATCCTGATGGTTCCATAGCAGGGAGGTATCGAAAAATGCATATCCCGAACGATCCTCAATTCCAGGAAAAATACTATTTCACACCAGGAGATCTTGGTTTTCAGGCTATTCAAACTGCTGTAGGTAAAATCGGTTCCATGATCTGCTGGGATCAATGGTACCCGGAAGCGGCTCGTTTATGCGCACTCGACGGAGCCGGAGTATTGATATATCCAACGGCAATCGGCTGGCTTCCCGGAGAAAAGGAGGGTGAGGGTGCAATGTATCTGGATTCCTGGAAGACGATTCAGCGTGGCCACTCTATTGCCAATGGAATATATACCGCCTCTGTAAATCGGGTTGGTATAGAACCTAATCAGGCCAGAGATGCCGAGATCGAATTTTGGGGACACTCTTTTATAGTTGACCCCCGTGGACACATCATTGCTGAAGCATCCGGAGAAGACGAGGAAATAATTTACGGAAAAATAGAACCACAGCTTACTTCTGAAACACGCCAGACATGGCCTTTCTTCAGGGATCGACGCATCGACGCATATGATAAGCTGGTCGAGTGATTTGTTGATTCTTGATATTCCTGAAACATGCATAAAAAAGACTCGATTCATTATCGCATGCCTGCCGAGTGGGAGCCGCATAAAGCGACATGGTTGAACTGGCCCCATAACCCTACAGATTGGCCGGGTAGAATGTCAGCGGTACAGAAGATTTATGCGGAACTGGTTTGCAAACTTGCGGCCGTCGAAGAGGTCTGCATTCTGGTGAATTCCGGGATACATGAAGCGAGGGCAAGGAAATACCTAGAACGGGCTCAGGCAGACCTTGCAAATATCAGCTTCCATCACATATCAACCAATCGGAGCTGGATTCGTGATTACGGTCCAACGTTCGTATTGGATAATCGAACTAAAGGCAAACTAAAGAGGATCGTTCATTTTAGCTTCAATGGCTGGGCCTGTTATCCGTCACACAAAAAGGACAGCAGCGTACCGCTGAGAATGGCACGTCGGTTAAACCTGAAAGTGATTTCAGCAAAGTGGAAGAATTTGCCGCTGGTTCTGGAAGGTGGTAGTATAGATGTAAATGGGTTCGGTACATTAATCACAACGGAAGAATGTCTGCTGGACCAGAAGACGCAACCTCGCAATCCCGGCATTACCAAAAGTGAAATAGAAAGATTGTTCGGTAAGTATCTCGGTATTACTAATGTTATCTGGTTGAATCAGGGTATTGAGGGTGATGATACTCACGGGCATGTGGATGGAATCTGCCGTTTTGTTGACAGGCGAGCGCTGGTTTTGGCAATGGAGACCAATCCTTCGGACGTCAATGCCGCCATCCTGGCAGAAAACCTGGAACGATTAAAAAATGTGAGGTTGGAGGACGGGACAAGGCCTGCAGTCGTAAAGCTTCCCATGCCGAAACCAGTCTATTTCAAGAAATGGAGACTGCCGGCAAGTTACGCAAATTTCTATATTGCTAACGGAACTGTCTTGGTCCCCACATTCGGTGATCCTGCAGATCGAAAAGCGATTAGCATCCTTGCTGAACTTTTCCCCCACCGTGATGTAATTGGCATTCATGCGGTAGACCTGCTCATCGGATTAGGAGGGCCTCACTGCATCACACTCCAGGAGCCGGCCTGCTTCCATTAATCTCTGAAACCTTTAGATGGTAATTGGTAAGGATATAATGTACTTTTTTCTTTACAAATCCCATGTGAAATAGTAAATTTAGCGTCATATTACAACGCTTCTTACCTGTTTATGGGATATTTCAGAATCAGAAATTATGATAAGGGATAAGTTGCTATTCTCTAAGAAAACTGAATTCATGCCGTATCCATATTTCATTAACAATGTAGTCTCGATAAGTTTGTTTGCAAATCTCTTCACGCCTGGTTTTACATATTCTTACCTTAATAACCTAACAATAACTTACTCACACTAAAGAAGGGAGGTTGAAATAGTTTACGATACCTGTATTTAAGTTCTTTATAAGATTAAATGTAAATGGTAAAACTCAAACTACTATGGGAAGGTAATCTCAGCAATACGTCTTCCGGTTGTAATTTTAATTTATTAAGAGTACAATAAGATGGATTAAGAAAGGAGTAATAGTGATGAGTACAAAAAAGAAAATATTCATATTTTTCTTTGTGTTTACACTGGTATCTTTTGGATTATTTTCATCGGTCAATGTACATGCGGCAGGAGAACTTGGAAAGCTTGCAAATGGTGAGGGGAAATGGGGTAAATTCTGGAAACCTATCGAGATGTATCGATGGTGGGATCCGGAGCATTATTTTGAACCTGACAATCCGATTGATGGTACTTTTGAAGGAGCAGAATGCAATAATTGTCATGAAAAGATAACACCAAGGATTGTGCTCGACTGGAAGGAGAGCAAACACAGTGGTGCATTAGTAACATGTGACAAATGCCATGGTAATGATCATCAGAAACTTTTTATGCCGACTCCGGATACATGCGGAACCAAAAACTGTCATGCCAAACAGGTTAAAGAATTCAAATCTGAAAAAGAATCAGGGCATCCTGCTCATGCGAGGGCCTTTCATCCGGATGTAGTTGGAGCGGGATGGCAGATCAGCAAACCTCAGCCTGAGGTTGCCGGATGTGCACAGTGTCACTCTATTGAAAACAAATGTGACGCCTGTCATTTCAGGCATACTTTCAAAGCTTCCGAGGCCAGGAGGCCAGCCACATGCGGATATTGTCATAATGGTCCTGATCACCGTGATATAGAGTGTTTTGAAGCATCGGCACATGGAGTGATTACGAAGATTGACGGAGACAACTGGGATTGGGACAAGACTCTAAAGGCAGGAAACTACAGGGCACCCACCTGTGCCTATTGCCATATGTACGAGGGCACTCACAACGCTGTAGAGAACACGGTATATGCCCATATGGGAGTTCTGGAAGTTGATCGTGGAGCTAAAGAGTATGCGAGGAAAAGAAAAGCATGGGTAAAAATCTGTAACGATTGCCATTCGTCTCGATTCGCGAGGGCGTATTTAAGTGGAGCTGACGAAACAGTCAAGGTGAGCCATATGAAAGTCAGGGAGGCTAAGGCGATTATTGAGGATCTGCATAAGGATGGATTCCTTGAAGCAATGCCAAAGGACCTGGCTCCATTCTTGGACGCGGGGCATAAATGGAACCTGGGAGGCAGGATGTATAATATCACGGAAATAGAACGAACGTGGTTTGACATGCTTGTCTATGAGGGAACGACTATTTTCAAGGCAGCTTTCCATATGGCCGCGGATTGGCAGACTTATGTGGCTGCTTTCCAACAGGATGAATCTCTTTTAAAGGTTAAGTCGGAAGCAAGCAAGCTGAGGAGGTTAAAGGCTCTGGAAAAGAAGGTAGGTATAAAACATGTACCTTATGACTTCTGGAAGAAAGGTGAATACACAGATTCACTTACTGTAATTAGCTCAGATCATCCAAAGTCTGATCATCCAAAGGCTGATCATCCCAAGGGTAAGGATAAGTAAAAGTAAAAGTAAAAGTAAAAGCTTCATTATATTCGAGACATATTTTTGTTTCAAGAATAGAGGAAGCATGTAAGTAAGGAAATAGACTATTATTGTGCTTTGAGAGGGTAGGAGGCATCACGCTTCCTACCCTCTTTTTTTTGTCAATTGAATATACGGCTATAATCATTCTTATATGTGTCAGCTTCAAAGTTTATTTTTTTAGGAACATTTATTTCTTTACAATTTCCGTGTAAGATAGTATATTTGCTGTGACAATTTAACACCTCTGGCCTGTTTATGGGATTTCTCCGCGGTTATGAAAAAAGATAAATTACTATTGTCAAAGACAACAAAATTGATGTTTTCTTCAACTTTTGTCAGTATAGTTGTATCAATGTGCCTGATTGTTAATCTCTTTGCACCGGGTTTCAGTACGGTTATCAAAGGAAAGAGAACTGCATTACAGTCTGAATATCATACCTGTAAATGCAATAGTGAACCACATAGTATAGATGATTGCTGCTGTGCAATAGAGCTTGACGCATCAGAAGGGAAAAGCATACCAAAGATTAGCTCACAAGGCGTATTCTCTACATTTATACAGAGCCTGGCATGTGCGGGTATTCCTGACCGGTTCACGCCAATATCATATAATGTCAGCTTGCCGGAGGGTAGTGTTACCTCACCAAGGCTGTTTTTTCTTCATTACTGGGAAAGAGTGCAAACTCCTTTTCCGGCTTCAGCAGAGATTTCTCCTCCTGACAAACCACCAAGAATTACCTGACTCTCCTAAAAAAACACATTTCTTGTCTTATACCTTTTTGCAATTACGAATAACGGGTGAGATACGCAGGAACCACGTAAGGGCTCCGGTATGTGTACTCCACTCTGCCAATCGTAATACGTATTTCTTTCTCTGGATTACTTGTGAGAGGTATTTACGTATAACCTGAAACGGTTTGTTCTAAAAAAAGACTGGTACGTTTCGGCAGTGATTGCAATCTATTTTTTTAAACATGAAGGAGATGGAGTATGTCATTACTTTTTCATAATAAAAAGTACTTTCTGCTGTTTTTTATTTTGATTTTTCCATTACTATTTTTATCAGATAAATGCTCAGCAGATTTGAATGATTTAATAAAGTATGAAGATAAACACGAAAATAAGCAGATAACCAGACTGGCCTCAAATAAATCAGGTGAAAAAGAAGAGGAACCCATTGATATCTCAAAGGAACTTACTATACCTGAGGATTTAGATTATCAGCTCTTTTTAGGTCTTTGCTGTGGAAAATGTGGCGGTAATATGCCCCTGAATATTCCCGGTGCAGGTACTCCTGAACCACACGAATTAAGGGTCAAGGCAAGTTTGAGCTGGGGAAAAATGGTTGGTCTGAGGAGGGGCACAAGTAATCGAAGTACCAGTGATGCCCACGGACAATATATGAAGGCTCCAAGAAGAATGAATATGTATATGAGTAACCTGTCAATAGGATACGCCTTTTCCGATCGCTTCTTTGCCGGCATTATGGGTATGTATATGAATAAGGATATGGAAATGATCAGAAGGGGGAACGGTGTAAGGTCAAGCATGTATTCGCAGGGGATCGCTGATACAATGCTAATGACTAAGACTTTGCTCTATGCAGACGACTTCCTAGCCCCAACAAGTCAGGTCTCGTTGCTTCTTGGTGTTAGTATTCCAACAGGTTCAATAGATCAGGATGAGAAAGGTGCACTACTCCCATATAGCATGCAGTTGGGTTCCGGTACGTTTGATCCACTTATAGGGATACTCTATGAAGGTTCCAGGACACCATTATGGTGGGGAGCCAACATAAGCTACCTGGCAAGGACATACGAAAACTACAAAAGCTACAATCTTGGAGATGAATTTCGTTTTGACCTCTACGGTATGTTTCAGGTACGTTATGATTTAGTCGGTGAATTGCAGATTAAGGGAAAATATGTAGGTGACATTGAAGGGGAAGCTCAGGAAATTGAACAGGATGGAGATGGTCATGTGATGAGTAATCCTAATAACCCCTTCATGAGTAACCTGTTTGACCCGGACAATTACGGTGGAAGTACTGTAGATCTGACTGCCGGTGTACAATGGCAGCCATTTCACAACCATATACTGAATGTACAATTTTCTTTTCCACTCTTTCAAAATCTACACGGAACACAACTGGAAAGGGATTTCAATGCCACAATCACATATTACCTGGAGTTTCCTTTGAGCAAAAGCAGGCGTTCAAAGAAGAAGGACAAGGGATTAGATATCCTGGGATTTTAACCAGATAAGGAGAAGAAGATATGTACAAAAAGAAATACCTGATAATCACTCTAATATCAATGCCAATACTTTTTTGTCTTAACAGCTGTGCAACCTGGCAGAGATTGCCGGGAATTGAAACAGCGGATGCACAGGTTTATATTAAAAGGTGTGGTGTTTGTCATGCTGTTCCACACCCTTCCAGGCTTAGTTATAACCAATGGAAGAATAAGATTGTTGTTATAAGAAATAAACAGATGCCGGTTATTACGACACAGGAAAAGGAATCCGTATTATCTTATATAGAAAATCAAGCCAAGAAAGACTTAAAGATATACGAACTAAGGTGTGGTCAATGCCATGATACACCTGAAGTGAAAGAGTTAATACTGGAAGCCTGGGATGAATTAATTGTTGTACTTGATGGAGATATGCCAGTCTTCTCAAAAGAAGAGAGAGTGTCTGTGATCAGATACCTACAGTCATTTGCAAAAAAGTAGGTTCTTATAAAGAAACAAACTGGGGTACCAGGATTCGAACCCGGACAAATAGAACCAGAATCTATCGTGCTACCATTACACTATACCCCATTGGTTTGCTATTTTATTTCATATCTTTTTAATATCAATATAAAAAATTTATAATTTTAAGTAGCATGTTGGGGTATTGAAAATTTATGGTTTTTTTCCTATATGGACCGTGACTATACCTAATGTCCTTGTAAAAAACCTTACATCTTCCAGGCCGCATGCTTCCATCTTCTTTTTCATGCTTAATTTGTCAGGAAATGCCAGAACCGATTGCGGTAGATATGAATATGCATCAATCTTGCTCTTTGATATTAGTCTTCCGATCATTGGTAATATTCTGGTAAAATAAAAGAAATATATTCGTTTGAAAAGGAAATTTGTCGGTTGGGAAAATTCCAGTATTACAACCCTGCCATTTGGTCCGACCACTCTTCCCATCTCTTTTATTCCAGCATCCAGGTCTGCCACGTTTCTTATACCAAAGGCAACCGTAGATACCTCAAAGGCGTTGTTACGGAAAGGAAGCTGTAATGTATCGGCCTCTATAAGCTTGATCTTGTTTTCTAAATGTCTTTTCCTGATCTTCGGTAATCCATGCCTTAACATATCATGGCAATAATCACTTCCTACTACGAGCCCGTTTCCATTTAATAACTTTGAATATGAGATAGCAAGGTCACCTGTGCCGGTACAAACATCCAGCACTTTGGTGTCAGGCTTTACGCCACTTACTTTTGCTGCAAACTTTCTCCATGACTTGTCGAAGTTAAGACTCAAAAGCGCATTCAGGAAATCATATACCATGGCAATAGAGCCAAACATATTTCTTATGCTTTCAGCTTTTTTCGTCAAAAGTTCTTCCTGTTGTATTTCACTATTAGTATTCATTTGAAGATCCTTAGTATTCTTGTAAGTACTCAACCCATATCGCTGCATAGGCTTGCCTTTACGCAACCAAGTTTGAAGTGTCTAAAGTGACCTAAAGTGCCTAAAGTTAAAAACCATGCTTTTTACCACGCTCAGCGTGGTTTTACCATAACTTTAGTTCACTTTAAACTTTAGGCACTTATAACTTTTCATGTAAGAGCACCTCATTCATGCTTCCGCTCCGGTAACCTTCTAAATCCAGTGTGACATATGTAAAACCTATCTCTTTGAATTTGCAGAACAGTTCTTCTCTTGTGGGAGGACTGGTAAGAATATGTATGTCTTCCGGCAAGGCTTCAATCCTTGCAATTGTTTCATGATGTCTTACTCTGAATTGTTCCAGGCCTAAATTCCTTAAATATTTTTCTGCCTCTGATACCATTTTAAGTTTTTCCTCCGTAATAGACTGCCCGTATGGAAATCTGGATGACATGCAGGCATATGCGGGCTTGTTCCAATTAGGAAGGTTTAACATCCTTGAGGCTTCACGTACGTCTTTTTTTGTCATACCGGATTCTTTTAAAGGGCTCTTAACATTCAGTTCTTTAGAGGCCTTTAATCCCGGACGGAATTCCTTTGTATCGTCCAGATTCGCACCATCTGCAACGTGCAGGAAACCATGCTGTCTGGCAATTTCGTTCAATTTTTCAAAGAGTTCAGTCTTACAGAAATAACACCTATCAGGGGGATTATCTGCGAATCCTTCGATTGCCAGTTCACTGGTATCGATTACAAGGTGTTTTATGCCTATCTCTTTTGCAAGTTTCTGCGCCTCTTTGAATTCAAAGTCAGGATAGGTTTCTGATCTTGCCGTAACAGCCATAGAGTTGTCTTTGAGAATGTCATAGCATACTTTAGTAACAAGTGTGCTATCAACACCTCCTGAGAATGCGACAACAACACTTTTCAGTTCGCTGATAATTTCTTTTAGTTTAGTTAGTTTTCCTTCTGCCGTCAAAAATTGTTCCTCCCCAAAAAACTTGTTATCAGATTTCCAGGATTTTATATGCTACAACACTTTTATTTACTCCTTTAAGAGTTATATCCGGGATTATCTCTGTTTCAAAAGTATCTTTTACCATACTGAATGTCCTTTGATTAACAAGGATCTGGTCGGCCTCAGCCTCAGATTGTAATCTTTGTGCCAGGTTCACATGGTTTCCGATTACGGTATATTCCATCCTTTCTTTTGAACCCATATTTCCTACTGTTACATAGCCTGTACATATTCCAACTCTCATATTTAGATCACAATTTAAGTCTTTCCATTTTGACGGTAGCAACTTTACTACGTCTTTCATTTCAATAGCCGTTCGTACCGCTTTTTCAGCGTGGTCTTCACATTCCAGAGGGTCTCCATAAAAGGCTAATATTCCGTCTCCCATAAACTTATCTATTGTTCCTCCGTGCTTAAATATCAATTTAGTCATTTCTTCTGAAAAATACTCATTCAAGAGATGGACGGTATCTTCCGGCTCTAAACTTTCAGTCATAGTGGTAAAACCTCTTATGTCTGAGAAGAGTATCGTTAAGAGTTTACGAGAATTTTCTAAGCAAATATCATTTCCTTCAGAAATTACAGTATCAACAATTTGAGGAGAAAGATATCTTTTTAATTTATTAGGCATTGCTAATTAAGTATAGCTTTGGTATGATTGATTTTAATTTTATTCTAAATTATATCAGGAGGTCTTAATTGTGCAATGTCCAAAGTGTAAATCAGAAAATTTTACTAAAGACGGAATAGTAAAAAATAAACAACGTTACAAGTGTAAAACATGCAACTTCAGGTATACAGTAATCCAGAAATCAACAGAAAAGCCCTTATACTTAAAAAAATTTGCACTGCAATTGTATTTGGAAGGTTTAGGCTTCAGGTCTATAGGCAGAGTACTGAAAGTAAGTAATGTAAGCGTACTAAATTGGATTAGACAATTTGGCGAACAAGTCAAAGGCTTACGAAGTAATGAACCTGTAAGCGTTACAGAGATAGACGAAATGCATACTTATATTGGAACAAAAAAAACTATAAATGGATATGGATTGCTGTTAATAGATATGAAAAGCGATTCATCAACTTCGTTATTGGCGACCGAAGCGCTGCCACAGGTACGCGACTCTGGCTTAATATCAAAGAACAATCTTACGGAAAAATAGCAACTGACTACTGGAAGCCTTATGAGGATTTTGTGCCGGAATCACAGCATATCCAATCAAAATCTCAAACTTTTACAGTTGAAGGATACAATAGCTTGTTTAGGCATTTTCTTGCAAGGCTAAGAAGAAAAACTAAATGTTATTCAAAAATGCCATATATGCTCGAACTGTCTATGCTTTTACTTATGCATTACAGAAACAATACACTGACTATACTTAATTACACCTCTGGATTTATGCAGTATGCCCTTAATACCTTCTCGTTCTACTCTCTTCTTAATGCGGTATATCTGACGTTCGGACAGCTTTAATATTTTACTCGCTTCTTCTACCTTTAAATACCCTTCTATTACTTCTGTAACTGTCTTGTATTTGTTAATATCTTTCATTGTCAGGCAATACATCTCTTACCTCCTTTCTGGAGGTAAGTTTACCTGACATTTTCTATTTGCCTTATACT
>JAANXD010000035.1 GCA_018263435.1 Candidatus Scalindua arabica
TAGTTAACTTAAGGCACTTCAAACTTGGTTGCGACTATACCGAACTATGATAAAGTCAATTACGTGGTCATTTTAATCCCCTTATATAAAAAAACAATGTTTTTTAAAAATTAGTTGACGCATTTTAGATACAGGCTAGAATCTACTCACATATAGAAAGGAAACAATTATGGGATTAGCTGTAACATTAAAGATTGTAGAAGTAGACGAAAACAAAATGGTCATGAAGCGCTCCAGATTTCCCAAGGCAATGGGAATCATGATGCTGTGTGTAAGCTTCGTCTTCCTTGTTATGTACAGAGCCGCAACTGTATACATATGGTTACTGTTTTCTTCGAGTTCTATTTTAGACAAGGGCCTCTTCTTTGCTATAATGACTTCTCTTATCGGTTTTCCTGTTCTTGGGTTCTTTTTGCTCTTTTATGATAAGAGTATAATAGTAGATAAGAAACTGGAGGAGGTTTGTGTACGGTTTAAATTTTTGTTCATTCCTATTTGGCGGATCAGAATCAAATTCACTAAAATAGATGAAATTATTGTAGAAAATGTATGTAATAGTAAGACAGTTGCCATGCATAGAGCAGCGGCAAAGGGGACAGGTCAAGGGATACGGCTTGGATACTGGTTGATGAGTTTGAAGGGTAAAGAACTGGGTAAATTATACTTCGACAGAAATCCCAAAAAAGAAGAAATTGTCTCATACGCAGAAAACCTCTCCCGCCTGACCTCAAAAAAGGTTGTTTTGGTTGAGCATTAACTCAATAATCCTTCCTCGCCAACTATGGGCGAAACCCACTCAATTCTTATAGTCCTTGATCATTTATATGATATACTTTCTCATTGCTTCCGTATGTCTTTACAGATATAATATTTAGCTTTAATTTACAATAAATATTCGAGCAATTGTGACGACTTGGATGGTCAGGGGCGCCCTTGTGAGAAATTCAATAATATGGCTAAATTAAGGATTGGTGTTGTTCCGTATATGAATGCGAAACCTTTTATATACGGTTTTCAGGAAAAAGCTGACGAAGTAGATATTGTATATGGCGTTCCTTCAACATTACCACAAATGGTTGAAAACGATGAATTAGATATTATCTTAATGCCTACTGTAGGCTATTTCAGAAGTAAAGGTTATAAAATTATTCCAGGTGGTTCTATTGCCTCAAACGGTACGGTTGAAAGCGTTAGGCTGTTTGTCAGAACTCCTTCGATTGATCAAATCAAAACTGTTGCCCTGGACAAAGATTCTATGACTTCCTGTGTCCTTACCAAAATCATTCTCTGGAAAAAATATTCGTTGAAGCCGGAGTTTGTAACTCTCGATGACAAACGGAAAATTTATAACGGATACGCTGATGCATTTCTTGTCATAGGTGATGATGCCATGAAAGTACGGGAAGAGGGTTTCATCATCCTGGATTTAGGAGAAGAATGGTATGAGTTAACCGGGTTGCCTTTTGTTTACGCAGTCTGGGCAACAAAGTCGGAGTCCAAATTAAAAGGACTCTGCGAACTATTAGTTGATGCAAAAGAATATGGCCTGAAGTGTGTAAACGAAATTGCAGACACTGAGGCAAAAAGACTTGAAATGGAAAAAGAACGTTGCCTCCGGTACCTCAAAGAGTCTATTAAATATAATTTAGGCGAGCAGGAAATTCGCGGCATTAAGACTTTTTACGATTACGCACTGGAAATGGGAGAAGTTAGGGAAGGGGTTAAGATTGAATTCTGCAATTAATAGTGTAATTGACAGGGTAAGTTCACGGGAAAGGTTGTCTTTCGAAGACGGCTTAAATCTCATTGGATCACACGATTTGATAGGCCTGGGAACTGCTGCAGACAGTTTATGCCGGAAGCTTCACCCGGAGCAATACAGGACGTACGTAGTAGACCGTAATATAAACTATACAAACGTCTGTACTTCCGGGTGCACGTTTTGTGCTTTTTACAGAGACAAGGGCGGCAAAGATGGTTATGTGTTAGCTAAAGAAGAACTTTTCAAGAAAATTGAGGAGACAATTTCCCTGGGAGGAACACAAATCTTGATGCAGGGGGGGCTGCATCCAGACCTGAAGATTGATTATTATGTTGATCTCTTACGGTCTATCAAAGAAAGATTTAATATACATATTCACTCTTTTTCCCCTCCTGAAATAATTCATTTCTCAACCCTGAACGATTTACCATTAAAGGATGTCCTGGCCTTATTAAAGGATGCAGGCCTTGATACTATTCCCGGTGGTGGAGCCGAGATACTCACTGATAGATGCAGGGGCATACTAAGTCCTCACAAATGTTCTGTGAACGAATGGTTGCAGGTGATGAGGGAGGCACATCTTTCGGGGATAAAAAGCACTGCAACAATGATGTTTGGTCATATTGAAACCATGGAAGAGAGAATTGTGCATCTGGATAAGATCAGGCAGCTCCAGGATGAGACAGGAGGCTTTACGGCATTTATCCCATGGACATTTCAGCCGAAGAATACGGCCTTGTCAGCATCTGCAGAAAAATGGACCGGCTTTAAGATTGGCGGATTTGATTATCTCAGAACACTTGCTGTTTCCCGTTTGTTTCTGGATAATATCCCTAACATCCAGGCGTCATGGGTGACACAGGGTTCTAAGATCGCACAGCTTGCATTAAAGTTCGGGGCAAATGATCTGGGGAGTACAATGATTGAGGAAAATGTGGTAAGGGCTGCCGGGGTAGATTATCGTTTGAAGAAAGAAGAGATGATATCATTGATAGAAGACCTGGGTTTTGAGGTGATGCAGAGAGATTGTTATTACAATATTCTAAAAGGAAGCCAGACATGAGAGATGAAGATTTTCGCGAAGACGATGACTGGGATGAAGAAGATTGGGAAAGATTTCTGCAAAAAGCTGATGTCCGCAATGCAAAATACATGGAGCTCTTCGAAACTCTACATAATCATCCCGATTGTGATGACCTTATTGCAAAAGAGATGGGATGGGATCATAAACACGAAGATTGCGATGTTAAGAATAAATCGTGTGATGATTGTGAGAAGAATAAGGATTGTCATATCTACGAAATAGATCAAATATTTGACAAATCTATTGAATGCCATGACGCAACAGAAAGGGATATTGAAGATGTTAAAAAGATTACGGCTTATAAAAGAAGTTATGAGTTTTGTATAAGACTTAGAGAGTATTTTAAAAGCAATAAAGGAATAGAAACCGATGAGGATGCCAGAGATGCCATTGTCGCATCATCTATAGTTCCTGTTAAAATAGCAGGAGGGCATGGCATGGGTTATGAGAAAGATTCGTTGTGCGGAAATATAGCAAATTGTAAACGCTCATTAAAAAATGCCAGTAAATGTATTTATTTGCTTGAGATAGTGAGGGCAAGTGCCACATTTCCTGACAGTGACATTAATATTTTGATTGGTGAAGCAATCAAAGTTGAACGAGAAGTAATCAAGTGGATAGAAGAACTGCGTTCAAGAATATGGTGGCGCTAAGTGGGCTTAACTTAAATACTTTGATATTAATGTCGATGTTTTCATTACTTGACAACTTTCATTACAGATGATTTAATTACTTTGTGTCGGAATATTTCGTATAAATCCACCTTAATTATAAGAGGAGTAGATAATGAGAAGGGTTTCCTGTTTATTGTTGTTTTTTCTATTGTTATCACAAGCTGCAGTTGCAGATGTTGAATCTGAAGCTGAGGAAAAATTGAAAACCTCAGTTGATAAAGTGTTTACTATACTGACTGATGAAGAGATGGAAATGGATCAGAAGAAAATCAAGGTCGTTGAGATTACCAATACAGTCTTTGGGTATCCATTAATGGCTAAATTATCCCTGGGAAAGAAACACTGGTCAAAGTTTAATCCTGAGCAGAAAGCCGAGTTTACAAGTCTTTTTATCAAGCTGTTTCAAGACTTTTATGTCGACAAATTGGATCTTTTCAGCGATGAAAAGGTTACGTTTCAGCCATCTGTTATAGTGAATAAGAAGAAAGTGCAGATACCAACAGTCTTGCTGTCCAAGGAAAAGGAATATTCAATGTTATATAAGATGGCCAAAACCAAAAATGGGTGGAGGATATATGATATTGAAATTGAAGGTGTTAGTCTGATTCATACATACAGGTCTCAGTACAATCATATCCTTGAAAGTGGTGAGATTGAAGATCTACTGACAAAAATGAGAGAAAAGAAAATAGAAAATGCCAAAGTTCTTGAAAACAATCCTAGTTCATAGTTTCTCATCCTACTTTTAGCTACTCATCTTATGCAATCATTTCTGAATTTTTATTCCAGGTACATTTTAAACAAACCAATTATTGTCATTATTGTTTTGCTGGGAGTGTTTTCGTATTTTGGGTATAACGCTCAGAACTTCAGGATAGATGCTTCGGCAGATTCTCTGATACTGGAGAATGACAAAGATTTCAAATATTACCGTAAAATAAGTAAAACATACGGCTCACATAGTTATATGTTTATAACATATAAGCCCAGGGGGGATATTTTTTCCTCTGAGACGCTTAGTAAACTTGGTTCATTGAGGGATGAACTAAGGGGAATAAAGCGTGTTTCCTCTGTTCTTACCATTCTCGACGTTCCACTTCTAAGGAACCCACCCGTACCCATCAAGGAGTTGATATCCAACATTAAGAACCTGGAGAATCCGGAAGTTGATTTACAGCTTGCACAGGCTGAGTTAGCTGAGAGCCCTATTTATAAGGAACTTCTGGTTAGTACTGATATGAAGATGACTGCACTTATGGTTCATTTGGCTGAAGATGAGGAGTATGACAGCATCGTCTCCAGAAGAAATGAACTCAGGCCGAAACTGTCAGACAACACAATCACTCCGGCAGAGCGTTCTGAACTTGAACAGCTTAAGATTGCCTATAGAAAATGTAAAATTCGTCTGGATAAAGAGAGACACAGCGATATAGCAGCTGTTCGTAGAATTATGGATGGCTATAGGCAGGATGCCGAGTTGTTTCTCGGAGGAATATCGATGATTACGGATGATCTGATTACATTTGTCAAAAATGATCTTCAGGTATTCGGAATTGGTATTATCATCTTTCTAATTGTAGCACTCGGGATTATTTTTAGAAAAGTCCGCTGGGTCGTTCTGCCAATACTCTGCTGCACACTCTCTGTGCTTTCAATGATAGGGTTTCTCGGTATATTTGGTTGGGAGGTAACGGTAATATCATCAAACTTTATCTCTCTGCAGCTTATTATCACCATGGCATTGACTATTCACCTGATTGTTCGGTTCAGGGAATTGCAGGTAGACAATCCTGAGTGGTCTCAAATGGAACTGGTTAAAGAGACAGTCTTTTCAAAATTTATACCCTGTCTTTATACCACCTTAACAACAATAGCCGGTTTTAGTTCTCTTTTGATTTGTGATATCTTGCCTGTCATAAACTTTGGTTTGATGATGAGTGTCGGACTGGTAGTTTCTTTAATTGTTACCTTTTTTCTGTTTCCTGCTATTCTTTGTCTGCTTCCAAAAGGTAAAGCAAGGGAGGATAGGCAGTTTTGTAGAGGGTTCATTCGCTTTCTGGCAAATGTTACCCAGAATTATTCAAAAACTGTATTTATTGTAACCGGACTTCTGATAGTGATGATTGTCGCCGGTATTTCAAGACTGACTGTAGAAAATAGCTTTATCGACTATTTCCGGGAGTCAACCGAGATTTATCAGGGTTTGAAGGTTATTGATCAGAATCTTGGAGGAACAACACCTCTGGATGTTCTTGTGAATTTTCAGGAGGGAAAGGATATTCCGTTATCAAATAAAGATACCGTTACAGAGTCTGATACAGATTTTGATGATGAATTTAGCGAGATTGATGAATTTGACGAGTTTGAAGAATTTGACGAGTTTGAAGAGGAGGATAAATCAGATAAATATTGGTTCACTTCTGATAAAATGGCCAAGATTATGAATGTTCATGATTATCTTGAGAGTTTACCAGAAATCGGTAAAGTTTTATCCCTGGGGACGATGTTGAAGATTGCTGAAGAATTTACTGAAGGAAAACCACTTGATGATTTCCAGCTTGCACTTCTTTATACACAATTGCCTGATAAGTTTAAAGATATGGTTCTTAGACCTTATATATCAATTCCGGATAATCAGGCTCGTCTGACTGTGCGGATAAAAGATTCATTGAAGGGATTAAAGAGGGATAGTCTCCTCAAAAAGATCAAGTCTGACTTGAAGAATCAACTTGGATTGCAAGAGGATCAATATCACCTTGCCGGTATGATGGTTCTTTATAACAATATGCTTCAAAGCCTTTTCAGCTCTCAGATACTAACAATAGGATTTGTTGTGCTAGCATTAATGGCTATGTTTACAGTGTTATTTCGTTCTATAAAGATAGCCCTGATTGCAATCATACCTAATGTAATTTCTGCTGTTGCTGTGCTTGGTATAATGGGACTGTCAGGCCTGCCGCTGGATTTTATAACAATCACTATAGCGGCAATAAGTATTGGTATTGCGGTTGATGATACTATTCATTATATACACAGATTCCAGGAAGAGTATGCAATTGATCAGAATTATATTAGTTCAATGCATCGCTGTCATGGGAGCATAGGAAATGCAATGTACTATACTTCTCTTACAATTATTGCAGGCTTTTCTATCCTGGTTTTTTCATATTTTATCCCTACAATCCTGTTTGGACTTCTTACCGGACTTGCGATGTTTATTGCATTGATAACAGCATTAACGTTGCTTCCGCTGCTCATAATTGTATTTAAACCATTCGGAAGATAGTGCCTTTGTCGTAGAATCTGACTGGAGTACACATAGGCAAATATATCACGCCACAAATTTCTGCTACCTGTACAATACCGCAAAAATTGCGTAATATTGCGTTTATAGTTATAAGAATATGTCTTCAGCTCTTTTGCTTTAGTATCTCTGGCAATATTATAAAGATTGAAATTGTAAGGGTTTATATACTATGGAAAGATATTGCACACTAATATAAACTATTGGCATAGGTCTTGCGCTAACATAACAAACCATTATGATCAGATTTAGCTAAGATTATCGTAGCTAATTTAAAAACATTTTGTTAAAATCCTCATATTTTTAAAATAGAGAGGGATGAAACCTTTAAAGACACTACTGAATATAAATATAATTTATAAAAACCATTAAATGTTTAAACGCCTTCACAGGGGGGAGAAAAACGGATGAGAAAATTAGTTATATTAATACCCTTTTTTGTATTAACAACGTATACGTTTAATATATCCGTATATGCGGAAGATGTGCCTGATTCAAAGGAACAACCTGCTGTAGCTGTAAGTGATGACAAGAGCCTTGCTAATGATGCAACTGATGAAGATGAAGATGAAGATGTAGACATAGATATTGAGATGGAGGCAACTTTTGTTAAAGACTCGATTCAGCCTTTAAATCGGGCAATGTTTACCTTTAATGATAAAGTGTACTATTGGTTCTTCAGGCCTTTATCAAAAGGTTATGAGGCTGTTGTACCAGAAAAGGCACGTATAGGTGTAAGGCATTTCTTTACAAATGTCAGAACGCCTGGTCGTTTTGTCAATTGTCTCCTTCAAGGTAAATTTAAAGGTGCTGGAACGGAATTATTGCGCTTGGTTATTAATTCCACCATAGGTGGAGCTGGATTTTCTGATCCGGCAGCGAAATACTTCAAATTAGACTTGTATGACGAAGACTTCGGGCAGACCCTCGGCAGATATAATGTTGGGGCAGGGACATTTATTGAACTACCTTTATTTGGCCCATCTAACGTGCGTGATGGTATTGGGCTCTTGGGTGATATAGTCCTGGACCCGATAACATTCCTATCCTTTGTCAGTCCATTCCTGAGTACAGGAGTCAGTAGCTATAATACTCTCAATGAGGTCTCTATAGATAAAGGTGATACTTACGAGGGTTTGGTGGAATCAGCCATAGATCCGTACATTGTGGTTCAGGATGCTTACACACAAAATCGAGCCAAGAAGATAAGAGAGTAAACCTGTCTGGACTAGTCCTTCGTACCAGTCAGGTTTTGGATCCTTTCGATAAAGAATCTGCAATTATTTGCTGATTCTTCTTTTTGTTTACTAAATAAATGTAAAGGAAAGTTATACACGTGATTAAGGATCCAAGTATTATAACCCTCTTTTCTACTGTATGAATAGCTGCAAGTGCCTCTTTTTCTTCAATCTCAACAATAAGTGCCCAGTTAACAAATTTTAGATCTAACGCTGTATATGCACTTAATGCGGGAACTCCTCGATAATCCTCTATTATTTTCTGCCCGACTATACCGTCTAATGCCTCTCTTGTTGCCTCTGTATCTACCTCTTTCTGAAGTATTGTTGGTTTTTCAGAAAACCTGGAATTCGATCTCATAAATCCATCGTCGCCTACCAGGTACATTTCTCCTGTTTCTCCCAGCCCTGCTCTGTGAGTCATAATAGCATCCAAATGAGAGAAAGGAATTTCTATAATTAATACACCCAGTAACATTTGCCCATCGTATACCGGCGCGGCAAAGTAAGAAGTAAATTCCTGCATCTCTTCATGCCACGTATAGTCCTCAAACGCAATGCCATCAAAACCGCGCGCGAAAACCTGGCCAATACTGAATTGCTTATATCTTCCGGTTAGTAAATTAGTTCCCGTAAACTCCTCTCTTATTGCAGAAAAAAACACATCACCATCTTTGTCAACAAAATATATATTCACATAGCCGTAATCTGTTAAATAATGTTCCATCAACGGCTGATAAAGATCTGCCATTTTAGTATATTGAGGGCCGTCGAGACCTGATGCATGAAAAGCCTTTGACAATCTGGAAAAACCCTGACCGGTTACAGGGTTTCTTGCAAGGACGTCTATGTCTCCAAACCTATCAGCAAAATAACCTTCTATCTGGCTTTTTAACAACTCTCTGACAGTGACTAAGTGATTGAAAACTTCAACTTCCACTGCATTCTTAAGAAATTTATAACTTACAAGCGGAAGGGTCATCAGAAAGATAGAAAAAGCAATTCCAATTGTAATAAAAACCTTTTTTGTGCTCATTCGATTTTATTTACTCCATGTCATAGGTAATAAAAGCAAAATGACAGTGTAAATTTCAAGCCTTCCCAATAACATACAGAAGTTAAACCTTCATGCCGCTAACTGGCACCACGAAGGATGAAAATTAATAATATAGGTCAGGCATCCTGCCTGACCGTTTGTAATTCCGAGGCAAGATGCCTCGACTATTTCTGAGCTATTTTCGCGTTAAATAATTAAATATCTCCGGCCTTTATAAGGGAGAAGCGAGTTGCTACAGGTCCCAGGATTTCGTAGATAACTGTCGTGGCGATAACTGTGTTAAGTATAGCTCCACCCGTATTGGGAAGATTAACCTTAGCCATCATGGCGAGTCCGATGGCTACACCTGCCTGTGCCAGGAGGGCAAGCCCCATATATTTCTTTATACTATTATCAACTCCTGCAATAACTGCTCCGGCATAGGCACCCCCAATCCTGCCAATAATCCTGGAGATTATGTAAACGGAACCAATGAGACCCATAGCGGAAAGAAGCCCTATATCCAGGTTTGCACCTGCAAGGACGTAAAACATGACATAAAGCGGCCAGTCTACGGTATTTATGGAATCAAAAAATCTGAATGATGTTTTTTCAATATTGACTAACACTGCACCGAAAAATATGTTAGAGAGAAGAGGTGATATGTGGAAGTATAAGGCTATACCGGTGTTTAATAGTATGGCTCCGAGTATGAAGGTCAGCACGTCTTCTCTTCTTTGTAAATAAACTGAAATCTTTGAGACAAGAAAGGCCATAATCAAACCCAGGATCATAGAAAAGAAAATTTTCCCTGCAGCCTTCATCGCTACAAACATGATAATAAGTTCAGAGAATTGTCCGATCTGGACAATTTGTGCTATTGCAAGAGATATGGAAAAAATCATTATACCCCAGGCATCATCTATAGCTACAGTGCCAAGTAACACATCCGTAAACAGGCCTCTTGCCTTGTACTGTCTTATCACCATCATCGTTGTTGCAGGGGCGGTTGCAGTAGATATTGCACCAAACATGAGTGCGATGTGGAGTGGCTGGTGTGCTACGTAGTATATGCCTACTGTGACACAAATCAGCGTGACAACTGTTACAGAAAGTGACACGGAAATGACTGCCTTTCCTATCCTTCTAAAGTTTTCGAGGGAGAAGTTTTTTCCAATATGAAATGCTATAAAGCCAAGTACTATGTTAGAAAATAGTTCTGAGCCGGCTATCAGGCCCTCACCGGTTACGTTTAAGGCATAAGGGCCGAGAAGAATACCGAGAAGTATATATGATGTTATGGCAGGGCCTTTAAGGTAACTGACAATCTTCTCCGCCACGAGCGCTCCGACCAGTATGATTCCAAGGCAGAGGATTGTATTCATTTAATGATGTTCCTTTCCTTGAAGAGTTCAATTATAATATCGAAGAGCGTAATAAATCCTGCCAATATGCCGTCATTCGTTACCGGCATCCTCTCCACGTCGTGAAGTTTCATCAGCTTTCTTGCGTCGGATATTGTTTTATCGTCTCCAATAGTTATCACATGGGTGTTCATTATATCTGATACGTTTACTGATGTTCCCAGATCCTCCGGAAGTTCGGCTTCCAGAATATCCTCCTCCTCTACATTGTGTAAATGTGTCGATTTGAGTAATTTTTCAAGTAAAGGGTTGTGAGGAAGAAACACCTTCATAATGTCCTCATATTCTACAATTCCCAGAATATTTTTATTTTCATCTATGACAGGAAGGATATGAAAATTATACTTGCGAAATTTGGCAATAAGTTCGACTAAGTTGTCATTCTCACCTACCGTTACAACTTCTTTGCTCATTACG
This sequence comes from Candidatus Scalindua arabica, assembly GCA_018263435.1. Taxonomy (GTDB): domain Bacteria; phylum Planctomycetota; class Brocadiia; order Brocadiales; family Scalinduaceae; genus Scalindua; species Scalindua arabica. The sequence goes on from JAANXD010000035.1 coordinate 10,940, forward strand.
TCTTTTACAAGCATTTTTACCTTTCCACATAAATTATAATTATAGTAAAAAAGATAATTTAACAAATATTCCCAAGCCCCCTTGTTCTAAGGCAGTGAAAATAAATAACCTTTACATTTTATCAGTTTTTTGGTTTGATTTTATAGTTCCACTCGCCGTGAAAATTTGACTTCTCAATGTAAAGATTTTCTAATTCTTTATCCGTTATTTTTTTACCCTTCTTATAAATATTCTCATCAAGTTTTACTTTAATTTTTAATCCGGTTTTAGTTTTGGTATTACCAATTAAATTAACAATGGTTTCTCTTGATATCAAAGGTCTGCCTCGCCAGTTTTTTGATATAAAAGAAAACATTTTGTGTTCAATTTTATTCCATTTGCTTGTACCTGGGGGAAAATGACAAACATTTATAGTGAGCCCGGTTTCATTGGCAAACCTCTGTAACTCTACCTTCCAAAGTCTGACTCTGTAGCCATTACTACCGCCACAGTCCGCAGTAATCAACAGCTCTCTAACATTATGATATTCCACTCTTCCCATATCATACCACCAGCTTTTTATAGAGTTAACTGCAAATTCTGCGGTATCCTTACTTATTCCAACATTGACAAAACCTTTGTTTCTAAAGAGATCATAAATACCATAAGGCGCCACTTTCCCTAATTCCTTATTAATAAAATCATAAACTTCTACCTCCTCAGGCTGTCCTTTTTTGCTATATTCTTTACCCCTATTGGCATAATTGCCAACATTCTCTTTTTTCTTTGCATCTACTGAAATTGCTGGCAAGCCGAGCTTTTGAAACAATTTTACTGTTTCATTAATATATTCAAATTGTGCATTCCTATCAGGATGACTGCTTCCTTCTTTAGTTTTCTTGTTTGACTGTAAACTATAACCCAATTCTGAAAGTAACTTTCCGACCTTAGGTTGGCTCACATCATACCCTTGGGCAATTAACTCATCCCTGAGGTTATACGTACTCTTACACGTCCAACGAAGTGGAGACTCTGGGTCTCCTCTACTTGAAGGCTCTAATAAAAGTTCTAAATCTTTCAGTATGGTAACTTGTTTTTCAGTAAGTTTTTTACGGCCTCCACCTGATTTCCTGACCCTATCTTTCTCCAATTTGTCTTCACACTCAATCTCCTTTAAACCATAATAAATTCGTGGTCGGGAAACATTAGTTGCCCGATAAACAGCAGTAACACCACCCCGACCATGTGTGCGGTTATAAGCCCGAGCTTTGGAAGCACACCATATACGAATCCGACGCTCATCTAATGAATAAAAGATATCTTCAAATTCTTCTCTGATTGTGATAATATCTGCAGGTAATTTTGGCACATTTTAAATTTACCAAAATTACCACCAAGTGTAAAGGTTATTTATTTTCACTGCCTTAGTTTACATAATAAACATTATAAATGCATTTTATGTTTCTACAAAGTAAAAAAGCCCCTAACAAATCGTCAGGGGCTTTTCTTGTTACTCTAATATTCTAAAGATGCTACTGCATCATGTGCTACTTATGTTATTCAACCATCGTGGTACCACCGCCAATATACAGTTTCATAAAGTTACTCTCGTTCGCAGGAGTAAATCCTGTCCTTGCCGGTTCCCAGACTCCTTTGGCACCCAGACCGCCATCTTCTGCCTTTGTAATCCTTACGAGGGTTTCCTTTGGTGTTGTATTTACAACATGGTTGTCCGCTTCTCCACCTTTCATGTATGCCATAAACACCTTCTTCTTGTGGAAAAGGCTATCCGTCTGGTGCATTGGCATCAACCATGACCTGGTTATTGACTGCTGTGAACCGTATCTGAAGTTAGAAAGATAACCGTCAGATGACATAGCCATACCATCCTTCCTGGTCTCATGAGCTTTTACACTCTTCTCAGTTGCTACATACGTAGAATGTTTCATCATTGTTGTATGGTAAGGATATGATGGGTTATACTTTGCCCTGACCATTAGCCTGGCAACCTTATAGAAAGGATCATTCGGCTTCCAGCCTCTGTATGGCCTGTCAACAGGGTTTGCATCTACGTATACATAATCACCATCATTAATTGCTAAATCCTTAGCAGCAGCAGGATTAATATGTAACTGATGCTCGCCAGGACCAGGTGCCCTTTTATCCATCCTATATGGGTCTCCAAAGTTGTTATTCCATATCAGGTTCCAGTCTACCGTGCTCCACTGTGAGTGTACTCTGTGTCTCGTCTTGGGGGTCACACAATAGAATCTATAGCCTCTTTCCCATAGAGGGTTCTTGGTCTTCTTTACCTCATTCCACGGCATCTTAATATTCCTTACATGTCGTTCGTCAGCACCCATATGGTCCTGTGGAATTCCATTGTCTTCAGGGCGTATATAAGGATTTGTACTAACAATTACATTTGGAAGATACGGTGTCGCTTCAACAGCTTCTCTATGACATACAAAGTTTTCACCGTATTCAATCGCTTCCGGTATGTCACAGTATGAGTGAAGTCTTCCATCATCGGTAAAGAAAGGCCTGTCATAAACGACCTGTTCATACATTGGCGTCCTTGGATATGTACCGAAATTCAGAAGCGCACCACCCGGAACACCGTACTTTCCGGCAATCATATCATTTACATTGTAACCTCTTGTTGGAACACTACCATCAAAGAGCCTCTGCATATAAATCTCCGGTCTGCCTTCCAATACAAATTTCCAATAGTCGGCAAACCTACCATCACCTAAGATTTCACCCATCCTCTTTCCTACCAGCGCCGGGATGACTACATCGTCCTTGGTATCATGAAGCGGTCTTATTCCACCTTTCCATACCTGCAGGAATGGATTCGAACATGAACATGTAACCTCATAGTGCTCAAATTCCATCCATGAATTTACAGGGAAGCCAACGTCAGCGTATTGTATGGATGATGTCATCATGATATCACTGGATATAATAAGGTCAATCCTCGGATTGACATTCTTAAACATCTCATATACCCATTTAGCGTTATTAATCAGGTTGACGTTGTTAAACCACATTACCTTGGTTGGAGTATTATAGTGGGTCTCACCTGTGAAGCTTTTTCTGCCAAACTTAGGTGTATTAACAATCAATGGTGTATCACCATGATTCCAATAAGCAACCTCTTCGTCCATTGCATAACTATGTGCATGTACCTTTTTGCCATCCAGGTGAGGATCTAGGCTCATATCGAATGGATCCTCAGCGATTATGCCCTTAAACCCGGGACCAGACCACGAAGAACCCTGGAAGTTACCGGCCTTGTAATTACCTGCCCAGGTATGAGATCCCGAACCATGATATCCAATATTACCTGTTAACATTAGAGGCAGATATGTGGCTCTGTTATGCAGTGTTGCATGGAAATAATGGTTTATACCTTCTCCATAATGTATGGAAACAGGTTTGATCGTTGCACAATCCTTTGCCAATCTCTCAAGGAGATGAGGAGGAGACCCCGTAATGTCTGCGGTAGTCTTTACATCGAAATCCTTGAGATGAATCTTGTAAAGATCAAAAAGAGTCACAACTTCGACCTCTTTACCGTCTATCGTCTTAACCTTGAATGTCCCTTCCAAAGTTGGGTCGACACCTTTTGCCACCATTTTCTTACCAACATCTTCCCTGGTAATAGCCTTAAAATCATTAGATTTTGTATCAAATACTACATAGTCACCCAACTCCTCCCTCTGTTTATCTTTCAAGCCCTGCACATCATGAGAGTAATCCAGGTGTGGAGCTTTGTAGTCATTAAAGACCTCATCCGCTTTGAGTCTCTTAAGTGTATCTGTTCTGATCAGAAGCGGGAAGTCTGTAAACTTCTTGACGAAATCAGCATCATACCACTTGTTATCAATTATTAACTTCGCCATGCATAGAAATATTGAAGTATCTGAAGCACCGGTTCTACATGGTATCCAGTAATCCGCCTTGGTAGCAGAAGGGCTGTACTCAGGCGTAATAACTACCAGCTTTCCACCCCTTTCCATGACCTCTGTCAGCCAGTGTGCTTCAGGCATCTTGTTCTCAATCAGATTTTTTCCCACTTGTATAGTCAACTTCGAATATCTGAGGTCTGCAAAGTCAACATCAGACGTCTGCAATCCATGAACGAATGGATGTCCTGGAGCCTGGTCACCATGCCACGTATAATTTGAGAATCTTCTGCCACCCATCGCTTTATCAGGGCCAACACCTCTTACATTAGCATCAAGCAAGGCAAGCATGTTTGAGAAACGGTACATTCCCATATACTTTCCAATAACTCCCAGAAGACCCATGCCACCGCGATTCTTAAAACACCTTGTACCGGCGCCATTCCAGTGAGTGAGGGTTTCAGGTGCGTACTTGTCTCTTTCAAGCAGCCTTTTCTTTCCTTCTTCCCCACTGTATGCCTTAGCTATATGGATCATACCTCTGGCAACGTAATCAATTATATCATCCCATGACATCCTTAATTGCTCATCAGTACCCCTGGATGTAAATTTATATTTTTCCCTGTTATTCCAATCCAGTTCTGGAAATCCATCATCAGCCCACTGTTTCCAGCCTTTTCTGAGAATAGGAAATCTTAACCTGTGCGGACCATATACCCTTCTAAAGAATGTAAAACCCTTCAAGCACATTCTCGGATTCCATGTTCTCTGCGGTTTTCTTCCTTCTATATCGCCGTAATCCTGATGTTCATAATCCTGCTCTACTCTTACAACTACCTCATTTCTAACAAAAGCCCTTACCCTGCATTGATGGGTATCGTTAGGAGAGCAGCAGAAAGCAAATGTACGGTCGTACCGGTACTGATTCCTGTACACATCTTCCCAGTTTCTATCAGGGTATGCGTCGAGAGGATTATCAACCTCTACTGCCGGCTTTAGCGACGTAAAGGCCAGTGCATTTCTCGTAGGTATCGAAACTGCAGCCGTTACTCCTCCAGCAACCTTCATAAATATCCTTCGTGTAAGCTTCATAAACATCCTCCTTCTATTTTATAAACTAATATAACTATCTTAGCTCTTTCAACTACCACTTACCTGCTTTTACTTTATAATATTCTGCACATCTGGAACACACACCGTCCTGTGGTTCCCAATCTGGAAAATCTTCTTTTAAGACTTTAACAATATCGTCATCTTCTGCCGCTTCCTCCACCCAATCAAATGACGGAAAACCGCAGAGCGTACAAGTAGTACCGGGAAGTGGCCCCAATTTCTTTGTATCCTCTACAAGCTCTTCGGCTGAACGGCTTCCAACCGCTAACGCCAGGACTTTGTTAGTATCCTTCGATAATTCAACCATCTTGTTATGCGTCATAGGCTCCTCGGAATCCCACATTTCACTAAATATCAGCTCTCTTGATTCCTCAGGAATTTTACTGAAAAAAGAATCAAACTCCCTCTTCCTCTCTTCTCTGGATGCAGCAGCTTCCAATCCGTTGTTCGTTAAGCGTCCATCAACAGAAATGTCCCAGAAAAGTCTGTATCTATCCCTCATTATGCGCTCTTCCATAGGGGAGTTGCTAAATTCTTCATTCACATTATATTCAAATTTTTCGTTCATCATGTCGGACACATGCATAAGCTCATGTCTGATAACTCTGCGTATCTCATTACTTCCCTCAATAAAAATTTCAGGGTATAGCCTGATGATGACCTTCCTGCCCTCATCCACTACATTGGAACCTTCGTTCTGTTTTGTAGTCGCCCTCCTGACGTGCACCGATTCAATCTTTTCTTCAATATCTGGGTATTCATCAAATATCTCTTTTATGTAAACATCACACCCTAAGCGATTAAAAAAGTCGTTATCCAGTTCCCTGAATTTCCTTGGCCTGCTTTCCTCATCCATCTCATAGATCGCATCTCTTTTCTCATGATACTCTTTATACAACGCAAGATCTCCGGAGGCCTCCTGTTTTGCAAGCCCCTTATATACTATATCATCAACTAATTGTTGATCATAGACTACCTCAAGAGTTTTACTTTCTTCTTCCACTAGTTCAGTCATATTTCTCCTCATCCATACAAGAATCACATGCCATAGCACTCTTACCTTCCAGGCGCTGCAGGTAATCAGGTTCGTTACCCATATATTCGTCTATCTCTTCTGCATCGACAGACAATTTGATCATTTCTAAATGAACAAAAGTACTTGCCAGTGTTGCTGCCTGACGATAGAAGTCCTCAGGAGTTTTCTTAATAACAGACACTGAAAATGCCTTAATCCACCTGCCAATGTGGGCATGTAGAAACTTTTTCTTTGCAGAAAGACAGGATTCCTGTTCCTCTTTGCTGCCATTCTCTATTGCATATGCCAGTTTATAAGTCAGAAAATGCAGAAATTCCAACTCGACTGCCACATGGTCCCACCTGCTTGTGGTAGAGTTCTTTTCGATTTCAATACCATATGCTTTATAAGTTCCTGAGATATCGGCAAGATCCTGAGTTTGCTGCCATATTTGCGAACCGCTGTAATACATTTCATATGGAGGACAATCCATCGCAACAGTCGCTCCACCAAATGTAGCACGATAGCCCTGCATCAATGTTTCAACATCAGCGTTCTTCAAACCTTCCTGCAACTTACTAAAGGTTTCAGATAATTCGCCGCTACCGTGATGATCCAGACAGCTTTTCACTTCTTCCATATATTCCTTATTATTAAATAAATCTATAGTCTCTTTATTAGGCTCAAGAAGACACGTTGAAAGAAATTGATACATCTGACTCGCTACGAGCAGATCCTCTACATTTTCACTAATTTTATATTCCATGATATTACCTCTATTAACTGTATAACCAAAAAAGTGCTATTACTGCATGCACCTGTCATTTCACATTATCAAGATAATCCTGTATACTAGCAGATTTGTTGTAACCGATTACGTATTCATCTGTAGTAGTTGCCATGTTGCCATCATACCATTTACCGGATTTGATAGCATATGACTNAAAACATCTGCGGCAAACACCATCGCCTTCACTCCAGCTTGAGTAGTCAGCCTTTATACGTCCGGCAGTACCGTCGTCTATGTATCTGTGATCCAACCAGAAATATGTAGGCTGTCCACACAAAGGACAAGGACTATGATATTTTTGCGCACTTAAATTAGCAGGTTCTTGATATTTCAGTCTGGATTGCCCTTCCGCCTGCTTTATTCTATTGGCCCAACCTTTTTCTCCCTCTATCCAGTAGATATCAGTATGGTGCGGCTTACCTGATTTGGTATCTTCATTAGGCTGTTCTTGAAACAAATCCCAATGAATTCCACCTGTATGTCTTTGATGGTATCCTGGATCGTCTGCAGGTTTAAATGCCTCAAAACTGGCAGTCCACTCTTCCTCTGCTATAACATTTGAGGAATTAAGCCCTGTAATACTTATGCCCACAAAGAAGAACATACTAAATATACAAAGCAATCTCGGGTATATCATATCTCCAATTACCTCCCTTTATTATTAATGTTTTTCTTAATAGTATGTATTTTAATATGTAATCATTCTCTTTTCATCACTCTCCCATGTTGGCTCCTCAACCTTAACCCTGACCATTTCAGTACCATCTGAAGCAAAGCCAATCACAGTATCGTTATACACTTCAACCTTCTTTCCCATTATCTCAGATTCGTAAATCTTCTCCCCATCTTCAATTTCAAATCTTGAAAGCATGGTTTGTGTTGTCCTGAAGAGCTGCAGTACCGCCATCAGGGTTCTTGATGGTGCAGCATACTTGTCAAGCGCTTCATCCACACCAGGCCCGAACATCTGCCTTAAGTAACTTCTTGGCGCCCACCTGGGTGGAATATAATAAATATTAGGTTCTGTGCCAAACTGAGGGTAAAGCGGTAGTGCAACTTTATGTATATGAATCAACCAGTCCATAGGATTCTTTGGATCAGGTTTCTTATAATCTCCTGTCAACAATCCATTTAATCTTATCTTACCTACACACGCAGCCATACATCTGGCTTCCATCCTTCTACCTTTTGTAATAGGGTCTTTTCCTTCAACCCTCGGGTAACAGCCAATACATTTTTCAGACATCCTTGTTTCACCTCTGTACATCGGCTTTTTATATGGACACTGCTCTACACATTTTCTGTATCCCCTGCAACGTTTCTGGTCTATCAGGACTATTCCGTCCTCCTTGCGTTTATATATAGCCTTCCTCGGACATGCAGATAAACATGCCGGATAAGTGCAGTGATTACAGATTCTCTGGAGATAGAAAAACCACCTTTTGTGCTCCGGAAGCTCAGAAGATTCTGCCGCTGCCCCTGTCTCATAGTTTGTTTTCTCACTTGCTGCCGTATCTTCGTAAATATTAGGAAATCTCCACTCCTTATCGTCTGGGATATAACCTACTGCTACCTGATTGAGACCCTTTGTTTTAGCCAATTCAAATATTGTATCGCCATTGTAAAGCCCATAGGGGGCTTTAGTTTCATCTTTATCTTCGGCAGACGTATACCATTCCATCGGATTGTTGCCGTTATCCCACAATAACTGTAATATTTTATGATCCCAATGTTGAGGGTAACCGCCATAAGGCTTGGTCTCAACGTTATTCCACCACATATATTCCTGACCTTTACTATATGTCCATGTACTTTTGTGGGCCATAGTACAGGTCTGACAGGCTATACACCTGTTTGTATTAAAGACCGCTGCAAACTGATGTTCTGGCCTTGATTCGAAGTATGGATATTCCATCGTTCTCCCAAGATGCCAATTGTGAACAAGCGTCATAATTACCCTCCTTAATTTCTAATTATCTGGAATTTCTCTGAATTTTTTATCCAGTGTTTATTCTATCTATTTTACGGCCTCTAACTTCAAAGGCCGCCATCTAACACTAATATTTTTCTGCCCGTTTCTATCACCCTCCATTCCATTCCATACCGCCATATTAAAGAACGTAGACTTCCCCGGTACGAACTGGACATCATTTTCATCTGGTGTCGTCAGAGGTCTGTAGATTACCACATCCCATTTACCATTGTTCCATGAACCTTTACCATTTACATCCTGGTGGTCCTGTGATGTCAATGTCCCAAATCCTACAGCATTCAGGTCTTCCACTGATCGGCCCCTGGGTAGCGAAAGTAAGGAACCAGCAGCTATTCCACCGGCCATAAGGTCAGCACCATCGTGTACTTCCTTGTTATATAAACAAGGATGTGGATCAGAATCAAAATCATGCCACATGTTAGGGTACTCATCTTGTATATGCTCTATTCCGCCATCTACAGTCAATTCCTTTTCCCAATCTGCCTTCCAATGCCATATATTTACAGGCTTACCTCTGTCACCCATCCTTGGACTAAATGGCTTTTCCGGCGATATCTCCTTAACCGTCTCTAAAGGAAACATCAGCCCTACGGCATCTCTGAATTGAGCATGTGCTATCGCCCTCTCATTCCTGCTGGCATCATCCCACCGAATACCAAAAAATATTGTTTCTCCGTTATGGAAGCTCCTGACCTCAACCTCTTTCACTGAACCACCTCCGTTAGGAAACGCCTTGTCCTGCATCTGCAATTCTATTTTATATGGTTCTGCATTCCGCCCCAAGGCCGTATGAGCACCATCCAAATCTTCCTCTATGTACTTGACAGTTAAACCTTCTTTAGTTGGTATATTTTCTTCCATTGAGATTTCAGCCTCAAGGCCTTGTGAAAATGCGATACCACCACATAGAAAAAACAACGCAACAAAAGCGCTACCAAAGACAACTGACTTTCGCAATAGGGATTTCATCATTTCTGTTACCTCCACTTATTGTTAAATTGGATTTATTATTTTTGTAATCTAAAGTTTGGAGATGTGTCATTATAAAACTTATCACCAAAAACTCAACATCAAATTCATAATCCTGAAAAACTTTTGCTGTTTTTCAGTAAAAGTACGTTGTTAACAACGAAATGTGCGGCTATCTTAGTTCCGGCCACAGAAACTTCTTTGATACAGACAACCAAAAGTCATAATAGGATAGTCAAGAATAGTACAGTATTTTGCGCGCTGTAATGCTTTATGACATGTTTCCCTTTCCATGCGCTTACACGATGTAGTGCAATAAATGTGCCACTAAAAATTTCTATTTACTATCAATACATTAACGTCCATTGATATAAAGGTATATGATAAATGGGCAAAACAAATGTAACTTATGTGTTACATGCAGAGTACCATTATGATGTGACATAATGTCATATCCCCAATGTACAGAAAAAAATATTTGACATTGTGTCATTTTTTTAAACACATAGTAGTTGCTGTAACTTGCTATATATTATAGACTTGCCTCTGCATATACAAAAGTGCCAATCGGACACGGTTATTGCTTTTACTTAGAGAGCAGTAAAAATATCAGCCGTTTATATTAATATCTTCTTCCTGACTCTTTCCTTCATCCTGCTTTTCTTCCTCTTCCAGGGAATTCATCTTTCTATATATAGTTCTTGGTGTAATACCAAGCAAATTTGCGGTAATTTCCTTATCGCCCTTTGACCTTCTCAAAGTTTCAAGAATTATCTTCTTCTCAATCTCGCGAAGTGGCGTACCAAATGGTATTGTTAACTTCCTCTCCTCAACCTTTTCTTTGGAAATGTTCTCCGGAAGATCCTTTTGTGTAATTACCCTGTCCTGTGTTAACACCACTGCCCTCTCAATTACATTTTTTAATTCACGCACGTTTCCCGGCCATTGATAGTCAGTCAAAATTTCTAAAACATCTTCAGATATCCCGTCTATTACCTTGTTATTCATCTCCTGGTAAATTTTAAGAAAATGGCTTATCAATAAAGGAATGTCCTCCCTTCTCTCTCTTAATGGGGGTATGTTCATGGTAATCACGTTTAAACGGTAATACAAATCCTCTCTGAATCTTTTTTGTTTAATAGCGTTTTCAAGATTAACATTAGTAGCTGAAATAATACGTACGTTACTCCTTAATACTTTAGTACCTCCTAATCGTTCAAATTCACCTTCCTGTAAGACACGAAGCAGTTTGACCTGTATAGAGGGAGTTATTTCGCCTATTTCATCCAGAAACAACGTCCCCTCATTGGCCAACTCGAAACGCCCTTCTTTCTGGCTAACGGCACCAGTAAATGCTCCCTTTTCATAGCCGAAAAGCTCGGACTCAAGTAGAGTATCCGGCAACGCAGCGCAACTCACTTTTATAAAGGGTTTATCACTTCTTGCACCTATGCTATGAACAAGGGAGGCAATAGACTCTTTTCCCGTACCATTTTCCCCCTGAATCAAAACTGACGCCTGACTGGGTGCAACCTGCTCGGCTAATTTTATAACATCACTCATAATGTCACTTTGACCGATAATGTCAGCGTTTTTATCGTGACCAGAATGTGCAAGTTGTTCATGTAAATACCTGTTTTCTACAATAAGAGCCTGCTTTTCCATTGCCTTCTTAATCATATTGGCAATTACTATTTTCTTGAAAGGCTTTGTAATGAAATCATAAGCACCGTCTTTCATGGCACCCACAGCTTTCTCTATTGTTCCGTGTGCAGTAATCAGTATAACCTCTACTTCCGGCCTGACCAGTTTTGAGGCTTTAAGCAACTGCAATCCATCCATTTTTGGCATTTTCAGATCTGAAAGCATTACGTTGACTTTCTTTTCCCGCAAAACGTCTAACGCTTTCTCACCCTCATCAGCCAAGAGAACTTCGTAGCCTTCTTTAGAAAGCATTCTTGATAATGCCAGTCTTATACTTTCTTGATCATCAACAATTAAAACTGTCTGCGTTGCTATACTATTCAACTATTTCCTTTCCACAACTTTCGACTGGAAAACTAACAATCATAGTTGTACCTTTTGTAATCGCACTTTTACAAATAATATCACCTCCATGCCCCTCAACAGTTTTCATCGTCAGGGCGAGGCCCAAACCCGTGCCTTTAGCCTTCATACTATAAAATGGTTCAAATACTCTTTGAATATCGCTCCTGTTAATGCCAGATCCAGTATCAGTTATATTTACCTCAACACTTTCATCCTTAAGCCTCGTTGAAATACTCAATTTACCACCGTCAGGCATTGATTCAAAGGAGTTCTTCAGTATATTAAGAAATGCCTGCTTTATCTGGTTGGTGTCGAGTAAGATTTGTGGTAGATCAGGCGCATAATTCTCTTTCAACGTAATACCTCTCTTTGACATTTCCTTACTGAAGAATTTTGTAAGCTCTATCAATACATTATTAATATATGCCGGTCTAGTTTCTAATTTGGGAAATCTCGCAAAACGTAGATATTCATCACTCATCTCAGTTAAACTATCTACTTCATTCAGAATAGACTGTATCAGATTTTCAGCCTCTCCATTTTTCCCGCCATTGTAGTTGCTGATTTCATCACACAACAACTCTGTATTTAAACTGATAGAACTTAAAGGATTTCTGATTTCGTGAGCGACCTTTGCTGACATTTCACCCATAGTCGCCAAGCGTTCACTATGCAGCAGCTGATGTTCCAGCCTTTTCCTTTCTGTAATGTCATGGCTTGTCAGAACAGTACCCCAGTATTTACCATTGTGATCAGATACCGCAGAATATGTATTGTATAAGAACCCACGCTCAATCCTTATTTCCTGGTGCTGTGAAGTCTCAATCCCTTTTCTAAATTTTTCGGTAATTTTTGACGCTACTCCTCCTATAAACGGAATCTGACCGTCTTTTACTGATTTGTTAATTATGTTTTCCCTCTTCACTTTCCACGCATTTTCAATTTCCTTATTGCACATTGTTACTTTATCGTCAGTGTCTATAAAGATAACGCCCTCGGCCATGTTTTCTATTGTTGATCTTATCTCAAACAACACATCATCTCTGCTCTTTCTCAACCTATCCATTATAGATGTCACAAAATAAACTGAAATAAATATCGTGCTTGCAAAGGCGAAAAATATACCCAGTGTATACAGCTCAGATTGCCAGGGTTCTTCAGCAAATGCAAAGGTAGGCAAGATTTTTAATGGCTGATGCGGTATTATTGCATAATACTCCAGCAGCAGCATTAGAGCAAAGAGGCATACAGCAAACGATGCCTGTAGATAACTATACTTTTTCTCTAATAATATCCCGCCTATGATGGCATGGAATATGAAGTAAAAAATAAATGGGTTTTCGATACCGCCTGCAAAGTATATTAAACATGTCAGGAACAAGAGATCAAACATGATTTGTATACCCGCATGCATCTGTACAGATGTAAATGTCTTTGCGCGGAGAGCTTTTAAATAGAAAGCAAATCCCGTATTAGACAACCCTAAGATTACTCCAATTATGTATAGTGGAGCAACCCATGTTACGACATTAAAAACACTACTGGCAACATAGGTTGTAACAAACAACCCAAAGATCGCAATCCAACGCAAGAGAATTAGCCAATATACACGCTCAACTAATTCCACCTTCATCATGCCTTCTTTGAACATTTACGACAACTCCTGTTTCAGATTGTTATTATCGTTGATGCAAGCAAGACTTTAACGTGTCTTGTCACGCAAAACAATTTTTATAGTCCTGTTTAATGGCGACAACNATTTACAACAACTCAACAGCCACAATATAAAGTAATTATATTAGAAATATCATATTATTTGCAACAATAATGTCCAGAAAACATCTTTTGTACAACAGACTATTGACAACAAAATAACCGTTTGTATAATTTATTTGAATTATTCCTGAATCAATATTAATTTGAGCAATAAATAGTGTTATAATCACTGTAAACAACCATTTGTAAACTTGGGTAAAGGCAAAGTGCGAGTAGAATTTGAATTGCCGGATATCGGAGCAAAAGCAGGCGATAAAATTGTCGTGGCTTTCTGGCATGTTGAAGAAGACGAAGAATTTGTAGAGGGGAACGACCTTATGGAAGTTTCTACAGACAATGCAACTTTCAATATTTCAGCACCTAGTACCGGAAAACTGGTTGAAATATTAGTACAAGAAGGTGATGCTGTTGAACCGGGTGATGCTATTGCAATAATAGATACAGAAGATAGTTAAATTTACCGATAATTGTGTAAAACATTATGGCATTCTCAGATATTCTGGCCCAGGATCATATTACTGACCACTTCAGAAAAACAATAACCTCTAATCATCTCTCTCACGCATATATCTTTACAGGGCAAGATGGGATTGGAAAGACACTTCTTGCAAAAGAATTCTCAAAGGCCATATTTTGCAGTGAAAAAGAAGGCGATTCCTGCAATTTGTGCAATAACTGCGTTCGAATTGAAAACAGTAATCACCCTGATATTCACTGGATAGAAATAGAAGAGAAAGCCAAATTTCTGAAGATTGACAGTATCAGAGATTTACAGCAATCAGTAACTCTATGCCCTGTTGAATCCAACTACAAGTTATTCATAATTAAGGATACAGACAGGATGAATGAGGAGGCATCAAATTGCCTGCTCAAAACACTTGAAGAACCCCCTGCAAGCACTATAATCATCCTCATCGCTAACTCACTTACACTTGTAAAGGAGACAATCAAGTCAAGATGTCAGATAATCAGATTTCATCCTATACCGGCACACGTAATCGAAGACCAGCTGATAAAAAGGTTTGACGCTGATGCAGGCAAGGTTGGATGGGTATCAAGGTTTTCCAGCGGAAGTCTCGGAAGTGCATTTGAATTGTTAGAAGACAATTATTACGAAAAAAACAGAGATATTGTTAACCGCATTGGCGTATCAGGTATAGATAATCTTCTCCTTGCCGAAGAAGTCATTGATAGCTATTTGGGATCGAGTGAGACTTTAGAAGAAAAAAGGCAGGCTCTCAGGCGTATCTTAAACTGCATACTGCAATTCTACCGCGATGTTCTGGTAGTTAAAGTCAGGAATGTATATGGTACCGGCAAAAAGGCCTCTCCCCTTTTCAATGAAGATCATAAGGATGCACTGCAAAGGTGTGCCGGTAATTTAACTCAAAGACAAATAACGGCAATAATCAATGATATCCTGGAGTCCATCAAATATATTGATTACAACCTGAATATCAATTTACTGGTCGAAAACATATTTACGAGGATTGCTATGTTGAATTCGTCGGAAAGAGAGTAAATTTTCCATATCAAGCATTATCTTTTTCATCAAAAAGAATACTTAACCTTAAGCCGCATAGCGCCTGAATTTACAGGCGACCGATTAGCCGCCCATTGAAGCGGCTTGTTCTGCCTCGCTTTCTTTCTGATTAAGGTATTCTGACCTCAGCTCTGCCAACAGTTTCTCATTTCTGTTTTTCCAGCTAGCCCAACCATTTACGGTTTTCCGGTCGCTTCCCGCATCTTGTATTCCAAGAAGGGCAGCATAAGAAGGACTCCTGAACTTTTTATCCAAAACGATCATGCTTCCCTCTTCTGTAATAACCGCTTTGAAATTTTTCTGATTACCGCCTCGTGGTTTGTAGTTCATCACTAACTCATCACCCACACTAAGGAGACCTGCATCAAGAAGATCAGCAAGAGAAACATCGTAGTAAGCTATTCCCGATTTTGGTTTCTCCTTTTCTTCTGTGGTATCAAGTACTGGGCGATACTCTTCTGGAATTTCATACGCTACATTCTCTGGGGCTCCAAACTCAATATACTTTCTAACAAGCCAAAGCCTCACATCATTTTTCAATGTCCCTGCCCACTCCTTCAAATCCTGTGAGATTCTATCAATCGGCATCCCAATCACAGGTGGCTTGATAAGAATCTCGTCAAGCACTTTCCTAATGTCGATTTCTTTGATTTTCTCTTCTTTGAATTTTTCCTTTACATCCTCAGATTCAGTAAACATTTGAATCACGATTTCTTCGAGTATCTGCCGGCTTTCAGGAGTAGCTACCGCTATCATCTGTTTTGCTACCTGGGGCGCTATATGGTTCCATACGCTATGATGAACAAGTTCAACTTCTACTACATACCAAGTTCGAGAAGCCAAATCTATTGCAAAACCGTCAGGTATGGTGCCGAATCCGTCCCTTGTTTTTATCAATTTCTTGGGGAGAAATATCGAGGAAGAACCAAAGAAATATTCAGCGTTTTCAATTACAACATCTTCTATCTCTTGTTCATTTTCAAATTCAGCCTCGATAAATTTTTTGTTGCCCTGAATTATCATTTCATTCTCCTATAGAGCAGTTAAATATACAGCATCTGTATATTTCCAGTATCATAGCCATGATTTATATTACTTTAAAGCAATTTTCAAGTAAATTCCTGAATGACTGAATGACTTGGAAATAACAGTGAGATGTTGATTATATATGGATGATATGGAGGTGTGTTATGGGAAACTCTTGTACAGGGTTGTTTTTTTGGAGTGCAGTGACCATGTCACTGCTTTAATACGCATCATCACGGATGATGCACTCCATATTTCAGCCAATTAGCTTCTCATCAAGTTTGAGCTTCTACTTCTTCAATAACATCTGCACATCTGTCACACAGTGTCGGGTATTTCTCTACCTTTCCCACCTCTTTACGGTAGTTCCAGCACCTGTCACATTTCTTACTATCTGAAAC
>JAANXD010000036.1 GCA_018263435.1 Candidatus Scalindua arabica
AAGCTTATTCATAAAGCTAAACAGTATAAACAGATAGCAGGTGATCTGGTATCTGGAAATGACTGTCATATCCAGGGATTATGGGGATCGTCGGCTGCCTTTTTAATTGCCGGCCTGGCAAGTGATAAGAAGCTTTCCGGAAGCGGAGAAATACTCTTCGTAACATCAGGTATAGATGAGGCAGAAGAGATTTTTGAGGATATAAACGTTTTTCTACCTACATTTTCTGTAACATTGAATCCAAATCTAAATAGTTAATACACTGACATCCTTCCCGGTAATCCAAAACCGTGTCTCCTCTATAAATCAAAAGATTGTCATTTTGTTTTTTCCTTCTCTGGCTCTTGCTTTCTAATTCTTTAACTTTCAAGATATGACTAAACATTTCCGGTCTAGGAGTTTACTCGTTCCCACGCTTTGCGTGGTAATGGCTATTTCAAGACGCTCTGCGTCATGATTAAAGTTTATTAGAACTTGTATGGAGTGATGACGCAAGGCGTCAAAAAAATCCGGACAAAACTGTTCCTGTCAATTATGGTTGTTTAGGAACAACCTTCAATATGTTGAAGAGCTTCCTGCCATGGCATTGCCAGTGCGTTCTTTAACTTGATCGGATTTGGAGTTTTGCAGGCCAGGATTAATTCCGCACCTGATACTTTTTGTTTGAAAGAATAAAGGCCTGAACAATGAGAAAAATCTGGCATTGAAGTGGATTTGATTTCCAGGGCAACTGTTTTTCCGGTTGGAGTTTCAATAATACAATCTACTTCAGCCCCACCCTCTGTTCTATAAAATGAAAAATTCAGGTCCATTCGTTTATAACTGTTCATTCTTATTAGCTCACAAATAATAAATTGCTCAAACATCTTCCCATATTCATAATTATTTTCTACAAAGGGAACGGATAATTTTCTCGTAAGAGCGCTCACCACTCCGGAATCAAAAAAATAAAACTTTGGATGCTTGGTCATCTTTTTACGAATTGACTTTCCATAAGGCAAAAGGAAAAAACCAAGAAGTGTGTCCTCAAGGATTTTGTAATACTCTCTGACTGTTTTGTAATTTATACCTGTTTCACGGGCTATATTTGAATAATTAACAATTTCACCGTTTTGAGCTGCGGCAAGAGGCAAAAATCTTAAAAACCCTCCAAGATTTCTAATATTTGCCTCCAACTCAATTTCTTCTTTGATATACGTATTGACATATGAGCGTAATATCTCACTCTTTACTATATCTTCTTTTGCAAGGTATACCGTTGGCAGAGTTCCAAATCGGAGTGCCTTATCCAACTCAAAAGAGCTTGAAATTTCTCGATAAATAAAAGGGAAAAGATTTAATGTCCATGCCCTGCCGGCAAGCATATTTGCCTTATGCCTTTTTAACTTTCTTGAACTTGAACCGCTTAAAACAAAATTAAGAGGTTCTTTTGACTCTATCAAAGAATGGATTTCATCAAGCAACTGAGGAATTTTTTGCACTTCATCTACAATAACATGTGAAATTTTTTTAGAGGAAACAGCCGTGCGGATTTCCCGCCTTAATAATTCCGGATTGGCAAGAAACCGCCTATAAGTTTCTGAATGTAATAAATCGTAATATATACAACTTTTCTGTGAGAATGTTTTCTTTATTAGTGTGCTTTTCCCCGACTGCCTGGGACCAAAAAGGAAAAAATTTTGTTTCTGCGGAAGTTGTATGAATCGGGGAATCATGACCTGATCATACATCGAATATTAGTAATTGTCAATCTAAATATCGCCAGAATTTAGATGTTTAAGGGAATGTATTGGGTATATGTATCGGGAGAAAATAAGCTTAATGTAGCGTCCCTGTCAAAATAAATCTGTCCCATTTTCCCTTTTACATCAATATAAACCCTTGCCCGGCTAATAAAAGGCAAGTATAATTTCCTTGTGAAGAATATATTTAAGCTTATTCATAAAGACAAGCAGTATAAACAGATAGCAGGTGAGCTGGTATCAGGAAAGGATTGTCATGTTCATGGATTATGGGGTTCATCCGCTGCCTTCCTAGTTGCCGGCCTGGCAAATGATAAGAAGCTTTCCGGAAGCGGAGAAATACTCTTCGTAACATCAGGTATAGATGAGGCAGAAGAGATTTTTGAGGATATAAACGTTTTTCTTCCCGGCAGCACTATCTTTTTTCCAGTTTCAGAGGATGCAATCTCTGCTGAGTTACAACCTGATAATAGTGCCTATGTTCAACAAATCAGTGTCTTATATAAGCTGTTAACAGGTAATGGCAAATCTGCCAACAAAATTATAATAGCCCCAATCCAGTCGCTCTTACAACATCTACCGCCGCCTGAAGCAATAGAGAAAAACATCCTTACAATCAGGACGGGACAGGAATACGAACAGGATTTTCTTGTAGACTGGCTGATAAACGGTGGTTTTAAACGAACGGGCATAGTTGAGCTACCCGGAGAATTCAGCTTAAGAGGGGGTATCATAGATATCTTTCCATTTTCGTCCCTGCAGGAACATCAATCAGGTGACACTGTAAATAGTGGCACCGGAGAAATGCCTTACCGCATAGAGTTTTTCGGCGATGAGATCGACTCTATCCGCATGTTTAACGCGGAGACTCAATTGTCGGAGAGACAAGTACAAGAGTGTAAAATATTAGGTGCGTGTAATACTCCATTACACAGGGGGCTGGGTGTACAGACTGAGCCAATCAATACACCTGTTCATCCGAAAGCGAACAGGTATAAAGGCAGGTACAACTCCCTCATTGACTATATACCAGAAAATTCGTGGGTTGTTTTTAAAGAATACGAGAGTATAGAAAACAGAGCAGAAAGCATAAGCGTTAACTTAGAGTCTCATAGCAGGATCTTTTCTTTTAATCGTATAATAAAATCGTGCAAGGACTTTAGAAAGATATATCTTTCTAATTTAACGCTTAAACGAAAAAATATATTTTCGTTTAATATAAAAGCCCCGGACAATTTTGATCATGATGTCCATAACTCAATTAAAAAGATCGAGGATATAAAGGCTTCGTACCAGAATACCATAATTTTCTGCAGCAACCAGGCCGAAGAGCAGAGATTGAGTGAACTCCTGTCATCAGACATTAATTCCCAACCGGTCTCTCGTAAGACTGCTTCAAATAGAAATAGAACTGCGAAGAAAATTGCAGGCAAACGTTCACCTTCCAACCATACAGAGTATCAGATAGGGCATCTCAACCATGGTTTCTTATTTGAAGATATCTCCACGGCATTTCTTACACATCATGAAATATTCCAACGCTACAGGCTGAGGAGGGAACCCCTGCCTGCCGGTAGGCAAGGAAAGAATCCGATACCGGCGAAGGCCATCGATTCTTTTCTTGATCTAAGAGAGGGAGATTATGTGGTGCACATCAGTCACGGTATTGCAAGGTTCCTGGGTATGCAGATGCTTAACAATGATAACGAGTCCGGCAGTTATGGTGAATTCCTTGTACTCGAATTCGATGAAGGTGCAAAGGTTTATGTGCCTGCCACAAAGATTGAGTTGGTACAAAAATACGTATGCGGTTCAGAACACAGGCCAAAACTCAGCAAGCTGGGTAAACGAACGTGGGAGAGGAAAAAACAGATGGCAGAAGAGGCTGTCCGGGATGTAGCAAGTGATCTCCTTTCCATACAGGCAATCAGGGAGGCAAAACGCGGCATTGCTTACCCGAAAGACTCTGAGTGGCAGAGAAAGTTTGAGTCAGAATTCATATACCAGGAGACTGAGGATCAGCTACAGGTTGCCAGAGATATTAAGAATGATATGGAATCATTAAAACCTATGGACAGACTTATTTGCGGAGATGTGGGATATGGTAAGACTGAGATTGCTATCAGGGGTGCATTTAAAGCCGTAATGTATGGTAAACAGGTAGCCGTTCTGGTACCGACAACTTTACTGGCGCAACAGCATTATAGAACCTTTACTGAAAGAATGGCAGACTATCCCATTAATATTGATGTATTAAGCAGATTTAAGACCAGAAAAGAACAAAAGGAAATATTGGAGAATTTGAAAGAGGGAAAGGTAGACATTGTAATTGGAACACACCGGTTGATCCAGAAAGATGTTACATTCAAAGATATCGGGCTGATAATCATAGATGAAGAGCAGAGGTTTGGTGTAGAACATAAAGAAAAGCTGAAGAAGTTTAGAGAATCGGTTGACGTCCTCACGTTAACGGCAACACCAATCCCGCGTACCCTGCATTTATCTCTCCTGGGCATAAAGGATGTATCGTCCCTGAATACTCCGCCACAGGACAGACAATCCATACAGACAAGTTTATTGCGTTTTAACAGTGATATAATAAAGAGTGCAATAATTCATGAATTAAATCGTGACGGGCAGATTTATTTTGTACACAATCGTGTAAAGAACATAAATCAGATTGCAGATATTATTGCGAAGATAGTTCCGAATGCGAGGATTACTGTAGCCCATGGGCAAATGCCGGAAAGACTTCTGGAGAAGAAAACGTCAGATTTTGTTAACGGCAAATTCGACATTCTTGTATCAACAACGATAATAGAATCCGGTCTTGATATTCCAAATGTAAACACTATATTTATTAATCAGGCGGATATGTTTGGTTTGGCGGATTTGCATCAGTTGCGCGGCAGGGTGGGACGCTACAAACACCGCGCCTATGCCTATCTTTTGTTACCAAAGAACAGGCCGGTTACACCGGAAGCGGAGAAGAGGTTAAAGGCCATTATTGACTTCTCTGAACTTGGATCAGGTTTTAAGATTGCGATGCGAGATCTTGAGATAAGGGGAACAGGAAATATTCTAGGTATAGAACAACATGGACATATTGAAGCGGTCGGTTATGAAATGTTTTGCAGACTGCTTGAAATCGTAATTCGTAAGGCGAAGAATGAACCTATTCCCGATTACAACGATGTTCACATAAACTTAAACCTGGAATCGTATCTCCCTGACGACTACATACCTGACATGAAGCTGAAAATAGAAATATACAGGAAGATAAATCGCTTATCTTCTAAGGGTGAAATTAAGAAAATGGAAAAAGAACTTGCAGACAGATTTGGTCAAATACCGCAGCAGGTTAAAAACCTGTTAATTGAAAGTGGGGTAAGAGTGGCGGCACAGGACTCTAATATCCGTTCACTCGTACGAACAAATGGTACAGTTATATTTCATGTAGAAAATCTTAAGAAAGCAGAATCACTTTTTAGAAATGCAAAGAAACTGGTAAAAATAGTGGCTAATAACGAATTGCACCTTGCCTTGCCCGGAAAGAAGATGTCACCTAATGCATCAGCAGATTTCATAACGAATTTATTGAGTTCAAATACTTAGTGTAGATATATGCGGCGCGGCAAAGTCCCTCCGAACGGCTTTGTCCATGCAGGCAACTAAGTTTGAAGTGTCTTAAGTGAACTAAAGTGCCTAAAGTTAAAAATTTGTTTTTTGCCTCGCTGAGCGTGGTTTTACTACAACTTTAGTTCACTTCAACCTTTAGGCACTTTTAACTATTTAGTCGTCTTGGAAAAGATAGATGACAGATCGCAGACGGGTTTGTATACTATTATCTGTTAAAACTTACATTTATGGTGCAGGAGGAATATAACATTTGAAGGTTCTAAGATTAAGCTTAGTTTTTTTCGTTCTACAACTGTTCTACTTATATCAAACAAGTGCTGATAATTTGAATGCCGTACGAGTTATCGTAAATGGTGAAATAATTACAGAATTTGATATTAGAAGACAGGTAGCTAAAGCTGTACAGATAGCCAGAGAAAAGTACGGGGATGTAGGGTTCCAAAGAAAAGAAAGTGAAATACTTTCTAATGGTATTGAAGAATTAATTGATAGGAAAATACTTGTGCAGGAGGCAAAGAAGGTTGTACTTGCAGACCCGGAAAAGGCAGAAATGATTGAAAAGAACCTTGATGCATTTGTCCAGGGTGCTGTAGAAGATGTTGGTTCTGTCTATGAATTTTATGAACTGGCCCACAAGCAGGGAATTAACCCTCTTAAGAAAAGAGCAGAATTAAAGGAAGATTTATTGGTTGAAGAAATTATGCGTGATAATGTTTATAGAAAGATAGTAATTTCACCAAGACGAATTAGGCGTTATTATCAGGAACATACTGATGAATTCACAAGAGAAGGAAGCTTGAGCTTTAGACATATATTACTAATGTTTTCCAAATATGAAACTAAAGAAGAGGCAAAATCTGCAGCGGAAGATATCTTAAGTAGATTAAAGGATGGAGAAGAATTCGAAGATCTGGCAAAAGAATATTCACGAGGTCCTCATTCTGATGAAGGGGGTTTGTGGGAGTCTGATAAAGTAAAGGACTTTAGAAAAGATCTGGTTGCTAAAATTTCTAACTTAAAAGAAGGTGAAATTAGTCCAATAATAGATTCTTCGTTTGGCCACCATATCTTTAAGATAGAAGAGGTTGTTTCCTCTCAAACATTGTCATTTCAGCAGGCTCAAAATGAAATTCGCAATATGCTCTTTAGAGAAGAATTTGTTAAAAAGAGGAAAGAATACTTAGAAAAATTGAGAAAAAATGTGGTAATTAAAAGATATTATTGAGTTATAACAATCTCTGCAAATCGGCGTTTTCCTACTTTTAATATCATTCCGCTTTTCATATCAACTTCTTGTGCCGGATCTGTATATTTGTGATTGTCAATACTTACTCCACCTTGAGAAATCAACCTCCTGGCTTCTCCGTTAGTAGATGCGAAGCCATGATCAACCAATAATTTTACTAACCATATTTTATAAGTTGTATTTCCGGTTGCGGATACTGCAAGCGGTGGAAGCTGTATTTTTGTAATATTATCGGGAAGTTTATGTTCTTTGAAAACTCTGTCGAATTCTTCCGCTACTTCCCGGGCTATTTCCTCATTGTAATACCGGCTTACAATAGCCTTCCCCAATACAATCTTTGCCTGGCGCGGATGTTCCTTTAATGTACTATCTATTTCTTCCATAGTCATGTCAGTTGCTAACTCAAAATACTTGTGCATAAGCTCGTCGCCAATTCTCATTGTTTTGCCAAAGATTTCTTTTGGCTCCTCATATATGCCTATGTAATTGCCCAGGCTTTTACTCATCTTTTTGTTCCCATCGATTCCCTCAAGTAATGGAGTAGTGAGTGCTACCTGAGGTTCTATGTTTTTATCCCTTTGGAGATCACGGCCAACAAGCAGGCTGAATATCTGATCTGTACCACCAATTTCTATATCACTTTTTACCATTATTGAATCATATCCCTGCATTAATGGGTAAATAAATTCATGGAGGCTTATGGGAACTCCGGAACTATATCTTTTCGAGAAATCATCTCTCTCCATCATTCTTGCAACTGTCATCTTTGAGGCTAATGTAATTACATCGGTAAATTTCATCTCCTTAAACCATTCACTATTGTAACGGATTTCAGTCTTGTTTATATCCAGTATCTTTCCTATTTGGTCTAAGTATGTTCTCGTATTTTTCATTATGTCTTCGTGTGAAAGCTGGGGACGTGTCTTATTCACACCAGATGGATCACCTACAATTGCAGTGTAGTCTCCAATTATTAATACTGCCGTATGGCCAAGTTCCTGGAAATTGCGCAGTTTGTGAATCGGGACAGCATTACCAATATGAATGTCTGGTGCGGTAGGATCAAGGCCTAATTTAGCTCGCAGGGGGGTGCTTGTTTTTATTGATCTCTGCAGTTTTTCGATGAGTTCTTCTTCGCGGACAATTTCTACCGTTCCGCGTTTAATAATATTCAGTTGTTCATCAATGCCCTTAAACATGACTTTTCAGAATGTGTTTAAAAGAGATCAAAAAGGCTAATGTAGCAGTATTGTGGCAGATATGGACAGTTATTGGCGCTATTAACGATTCAGTCTTCTCAAATAGATAAGCCAACAGAAGTCCCAGGATAAATATCTGCAAAAACACATGGGCATTTAAATGTACCAGAGCAAACAGGAATCCACTGATTAAGATGGCTTTTAACTTGCCGAAAGCGGTTCTTACCGCAGACTGAAGAAATCCCCTGAAAAGAATCTCCTCAACAACAGGTGCAGCTAACATACCAAAGAAAAACATGAAAGCAAGGACTCCCAAAGAGTCCTCATTCAGGATTTTGTTAAGAATGTCTTGCTGTTCAGGTACTATACCAAATATTCTTAGAATAAAATCTACTACAAAGCCGGCTAGAATTATAACAGGAAGAACTATCAGATAATGTTTGATGCCTGTTTTTACATCACGTTTCCAGTTGTGGACTGTAAAACCCAATGAGGTTACAGGTAAACCATATCCTACCCGAATAATATAGAAAACATAAAGACAGGTCAGAATATTTACAACTAGAGACAGGCTAAGGAGTATAGTGTTCTGCCCAAATACTTCTATTAAATCAAATCCGAAAAATTGCTTTGTTGTTCTTAAGAAAACAGGTATTCCAACCAGCATCATAAAGAAATAAAACAGGAAAACCTTAAATATATCTCCTATATTCCAACGTTTATTATCAGGCATTTTCAAGTCATGCACATTCTGTCAATGGAAGTAATATTTCTTCTTTTAATGGAGTTTATTTACCTCTTCTTACTCTTGCTTGTACTCACTGTCTTCTTTTCCTTTCGGGTCTTTTCTTCCTCTCCGCCTTCTTTTTTCGCTCGGGTTTTTTCTTCCTCTCTGCCTTCTTTCCCCCCTTTACCTTTACTTTTTTCTTTACAGCTTCTTGCCCTTTTTTTCTTATACTCTTCTTGTACTCTTCATATTCATCTTCATCCATGAGGGTATCAAGTTGCTCAGGGTCTGCTATCCTAACCTTGATAAACCAACCATCATCAAATGGATTCTTCTGTAATACTCTTAAAGTGGTAATTAAATCTGAGTTGACCTTTACAATCTCACCATTTACAGGTGCCATTAAATCATGAAGAACATCAAGGGATTCTATTTCACCATAAGAAATACCAAGAAGAATATCCTCATTAACTTTTGGCAAGCAAAGGTCTATCAGGTCGCCAAGTTCGTCTATAAAATAGTCAGTTACACCAATTGTTACAACTTTTCTCTTAAGCTCAACCCAGTTGTGATCTAGAGAATATTTGAGTTTTTCTTTCTTCATTTTAATTTAGCATAAAATTGTTTAGTTTCGTATAAATTGGTCCTGTTGGAGTTAGCTTGCTTTTTATCAGAGAGATATAACTTACCTTTTCAAGGCCAAAGGAACATTTTGTTCCGGAATTTAAAACATTTGTAAGCTCGGATATATTTTTCTGTGTTTTAATTCTTCCAAGTGTAATATGTCCGACATACTTTTTAGATTCCCTTTTTATTCCAAGTCTTTCAATGCCCTTGTCGAGTCTTTCATAGATATTTAAAAGATTATTTCCTTTATCCTGTACACAAACAAAAACTATACGTGGTTTCTTAAGATTTGGGAATGCGCCAATATTTTCTATACTAATACTGAATGAGTCCAGACAAGAGACGGCATCACTAATGATTTTATTCAGGTCCGGAAGGGTTTCCTCCTCTATATATCCAATAAATTTCAGAGTCAAGTGGATATTTTCAGGAGCAACCCACTTTACAGAAGCACCTGTTTTCTTTAACTGATCCAGGTATTCAGATAGCCTGTCTTTGATCCCGTTATCAATTTCTATTGCAATGAAGGCTCTGATGGTCATTTAAATCTTACAAAAAAGTATTTATTGTATATTCCAGTCGTTTTAGTGTCTTTTCTTTGCCTAACAGTTCTAAAGTTTCAAAGATCCCTGCGCTTGCACTCTTGCCGGTAATCGCAACCCTTATCGGTTGTGCCAATTTACCAAAGCCAACACTGTGTTCGGTTGTTATCGACCGTAAACAATCTTCTAATTCTGTAGTTGATGAAAAATCCTTGACCTCTTTGAGCTTCTTGTAAGCATCTCTCATCAAGGACGGGTTGCTTTTTTTCAAATGTTTCTGTACAGCAGCATCTTCATATTCAATTTTATCAGTAAAGAATGGGGATGCCAGCGTTGCAAACTCTGGTAATGTTCTAAACCTTTCCTTATATAATTCTACTAACTTGTACAACCATTCATCTGTAAATGTTCCATTATCCAAATTTGCATCTTTTATATATGGGCGTAATTTACTGACGAGGTCTTCAACCGGTAAGTCCTGAATATATTTACTGTTCATCCAGTCTAGCTTTGTATAGTCAAAGCGCGCACTGGTCTTATTGACTCGTTTCAGGGTAAACTTCTCTGTCATCTCCTGTCTGGTTAATAACTCTTGATCGTGTCCGGGTGACCAACCAAGAAGCGCTATGAAATTAACCAGGGCGTCCGGCAGATAACCATTTTCGCGATATTCAGTTACAGACGTTGCCCCATGACGCTTGCTCATACGGGAGCCATCTTCTCCGAGAATCATCGGGATGTGTGCAAACTTTGGCAATTCAAACCCCAAAGCTTTATAAATGGCAACCTGCCTGGGAGTATTAGACAAATGATCATCACCCCGAATCACGTGTGTTATTCCCATTACTCCGTCATCAACAACGCATGCAAAATTATAAGTGGGAAACCCGTCTGCTTTCTGAATAACGAAGTCTTCAATAAGAGAGGTGTCGGAGTTTATGTTTCCATGAACCAGATCATCAAAATCCGTAAGTTCGCCTGTCAGCTTAAAACGTACCGCTCTGCCTTTCTCAGGATCATCTACGTGAAAAGCTTTGCCTGCTTTCAGTAATTTCTCCACGTGCTCACTGTAAATTTCAAGCCTCTTACTCTGATGATACGGGCCTTCATCCCAGTCCAGACCAAGCCATGTCAAACTGTCCAGGATCGCTTGAGTCGCCTCCTCAGTAGAACGCTGCCTGTCAGTATCTTCGATCCTCAGGATGAATTCCCCGTTATTGTGTCTGGCAAAAAGCCAGTTATAAAGAGCTGTTCTTGCTCCTCCTATATGCAGGAAACCTGTTGGACTCGGAGGAAACCTTACCTTTACTTTTGAAGTCATTTATTCTGTTTCTTAAACAATATTTTGAACCGGAATAGAAATTAAAAAAACTATTCTATAAAAGTCCGGTTGTTTCATCAAAACCGTACATTATATTCATATTTTGAACTGCCTGCCCGGACGCACCTTTTATCAGGTTATCTATACTAGATAAGACTACTGCACGCGTGCCAACTATCCTGATTGCAATCTCACAAAGATTTGTATTAACAACATCCTTGGTCCTCGGAAGTTTGCCATCTGTCTTGATTCGAACAAAAGGTTCTTCTGAATAAAAATCATTATATAGAGTTATGACCTCTTTACTAGAGATTTCCTTTTTCATTTTAACATATGTTGTACAGAGAATGCCTCTGTCCATTGGAACTAGATGCGGAGTGAAACAAACTGTCGTCTCTGACTTTCCAATTACAGAAAGTATATTTTCAATCTCTGGTGTATGCCGGTGTTCTCCCACATTATAAGCTTCGATATTCTCATTACATTCACAATAATGGGTATCCTCATTAGACTCACGTCCCCGACCGGAGATTCCGGATTTGGCATCAATGATTATATCATCGGTGTGAACATAATCCTTCTCGAGTAACGGAGCTAAACCAATGATTGCAGAGGTGGGATAGCATCCGGGATTTGCAACTAAAGTTGCCTTTTTGATTTCCTCTCTGAATATCTCTGAAAGGCCATAGACTGCAGCTTTCAATCCCGAAGGATCTGTATGTTTAGTTTTGTACCATTTTTCATATATAGATTTCTCCTGAAATCTATAGTCAGCACTCAAATCTACTACCTTTATACCCGCATTCAGGTATTCCGGAACATATTGCATGGAAACCATAGGAGGAAGTGTAACAAAAACCATATCTACATCCTTTGGTACATCCTTCTGCTCCATTCGTGAACAAAGCTTGTCAAATGTACCTGCTAAAACCGGAAAGATGTCAGAAATCCTTGTATTTTCTTCTCTTCTGGAACCAAGATACGCTATATCCACCTCAGGATGACGTAATAGAATCTTTATCAGTTCTAAGCTTGTATACGCTGTCGCCCCGATAATTCCAACTTTGATCAACAATATTCTCCATTTTTCAAGATTAAAACTCCATAACTTGTTAAGATATCATTACTTTTGAATAATAACAATCCTTCGTAAAAACGTCAAATCCAAAATTAACTGTTATTTTCCTAAGATAAAGTCAAACTTCTTCAAATCCTAGATGTTCTTTATTAATCATATTCTTTTAGCTATCTATAATAAAACAAAGGGCTTACTGGTTAAAATTGTTTGACATGGTATACCATTTATGATTAAACCAAAACGTTATTATTAGAGGAGGTATGTAACTAGAGGAAGTGTTTTCCTTACTTTAAAAAGATTACTTAAGCCGAAGAGTAAATAAAGCTGAGAAAGATTCTTTTGAATACCCCGATACCTGACTTTTTGGTACTTCCATTGGCATTTTATGATCTGAAAAGGATATTCTACTTTTGCTCTGGCAGAGGATAATTTACGGTTTCTTTTATTCTGAGAAGATGATAATCGTTTTCCTCGTTTGGCTTTATCCAGAATACCGTAAAAAACAGAGTCCTTTCGACATTGTTTCTTTAAGTTTGTTTCGGCATAACCTTTATCAGCAAAAATAGCTTTCTTCTCTCCATGTAAAATGTTATCAAACTGAGTAATATCGTGATCTTTGGCAGTTGTTGCTGATACTGAATGTACTAAACCTGAAGATGAGTCTACTCCTATATGAGCTTTCATCCCGAAATGCCATTTGCCTGATTTCCGGGTAGAACTCATTTCTGGATCACGTTTTTTATCTCTGTTCTTTGTGCTACTGGGAGCTGTTATCAGTGTTGCGTCAACAATGGTTCCTCTCTTCATGATCAGGCCTTTTTCTTCAAGGTCTTTATTAATTTCGTTGAATATCTTTTTAAACAGATTATGTTGTTCTAAGTGGTGCCTGAACTTTAAAATTGTTGTTTCGTCTGGAACTACTGAGCATAAAAGATCGAGCTTTAGGAACTTCTGAAAGGAGTTACGATCGTATATGGATTCTTCGACTCCTGGATCAGAGAGGCTAAACCACTGTTGAAGACTAAGAATTCGGAGCATTGTCTCCAAGTCTTTACGCTTGCGCCCGGTAGTGGCTTTGCGGAAATACGGTCTTATCAGTTCTGTTAATTTATCCCATGGAACTGCCTTATCCATTTGATCTAAAAATCGTTCACATTTTAGTTTCTTGTTGTTTTGGGCTATGGATAAAAAGCTAAACGCATAAATCGTTTTTTCTGTCATTTTTCTTGACCTTGGAAATTTTATCAATATAATTAACGAGTTTCTTATCAGCACATAGCATAAGTTTCTGCCTATTTCTCTGTATTTTGAAGAATATTGTCAGGAACCTTTTAGTTCAGTTATTGTTGTAATGTATAATGTATTATAAATCTACAAAGATAAGTTAATTTAACAGGTAAATTGAAAGGGGGAGTTAATATTGTGGCGTTGGATCCTACCAAGCATGCAGATTGGGAAATAGCGGAAGATGCTGAAGCCGGGATGAAGACCGTCTATCAGCTAGCTGAGGAGTTGGGAATTGAGAAGGATGAACTGC
Source organism: Candidatus Scalindua arabica (assembly GCA_018263435.1). Classification (GTDB taxonomy): domain Bacteria; phylum Planctomycetota; class Brocadiia; order Brocadiales; family Scalinduaceae; genus Scalindua; species Scalindua arabica. The sequence goes on from JAANXD010000036.1 coordinate 13,659, forward strand.
TTCCTCACGGGCATTATGTAGCAAAGATTGACTTTAACAAGGCGATTAACAGGCTTGGGGGTAAGCCGGATGGAAAATATGTAGATGTGACTGCAATCACACCAACTCCTCTGGGTGAAGGAAAATCCACTACAACTATGGGTCTGGTACAGGGCCTGGGAAAAAGAGACAAAAATGTTGTTGGTGCCATTCGTCAGCCGTCCGGCGGGCCTACCATGAATATCAAGGGATCTGCTGCAGGTGGTGGACTTTCTCAATGTGTTCCCTTGACTCCTTTCTCTCTGGGACTGACAGGAGACATAAATGCAATAATGAACGCACACAACCTGGGCATGGTAGCACTTACATCCAGGATACAGCATGAGTTTAACTACAACGACGAACAGCTTGCAAAAAGGAAGCTGAAACGTCTCAATATTGATCCCAACAATATTAATTTCAAGTGGATTATAGATTTTTGTGCGCAGGCGCTTCGGGAGATCACTATCGGCATAGGTGGAAAGATGGATGGGTTTATGATGCAGTCCGGATTTGCCATTGCCGTCTCTTCCGAGATTATGGCTATACTCTCAGTTGCAAAAGACCTGAAAGATATGCGTGAGAGGATGGGTAAAATTGTGCTGGCTTATGATAAATCAGGCAATCCTGTTACAACTGCTGATATAGAAGTTGATGGAGCTATGACTGCGTGGATGGTAGAAGCGCTTAATCCAAACCTGATGCAGACTATCGAGGGTCAGCCGGTATTGGTTCATGCCGGGCCTTTTGCCAATATTGCCATTGGCCAGTCATCGATCGTGGCTGACAGGTTGGGGCTGAAAATGGGTGATTATAATGTAACTGAATCCGGTTTTGGAGCGGATATAGGGTTCGAAAAATTTTGGAATCTGAAATGCCGTTTCTCAGGAAATAAGCCCAATGCGGCCGTTCTGGTTGCTACTATCAGGGCTCTCAAATGTCATGGTGGTGCTCCAATTCCTGTTCCCGGACATCCTCTAGACCCAGTTTACAAAGAAGAGAATGTTGAATGGGCTGTGAAGGGGGCGGAATCGAATCTGCTCCATCTTATTAATGTGGTAAAGAAGGCCGGTATCAACCCTGTCGTTTGTATAAATAATTTCTATACGGACACAGATGCTGAAATAAAGGCGGTACGAAAGGTAGTAGAGGATGCCGGTGCACGTGTTGCCCTTTCCAAACATTGGGAACAGGGTGGTGAAGGAGCCTTGGAACTGGCTGATGCTGTGGTCGATGCCTGCAACGAAGAGAACAACTTCAAGTTTCTTTACGAATTAGATACTCCATTAAGGACGCGTATTGAAATGATTGCCGAGCAAGTTTATGGCGCTGACGGAGTTGATTATGCTCCGAATGCTCTGGCAAAGCTCAAGGCGATGGAAGCTGATCCGGAAGTTGCCAAACTGGGAATATGCATGGCTAAGACGCATCTTTCCCTTACGGATAACCCTATGCTCAAGGGCGCTCCGAAGGATTGGAAATTGAATATCCAGGAGGTATTAACATTCAAAGGAGCCGGATTTGTAGTACCATTTGCGGGAACAGTGAAACTCATGCCGGGAACCTGCTCCGATCCTGCTTACAGACGTGTGGATGTAGATGTGGAAACCGGCAAAGTAAAAGGGCTTTTCTAGACAGGAAGGTTTTTTGGCATATGATTAAGCGATGTTAGATAATTGTTAAAGTAAAAGGGCTATATTTTGTGATCAACAAAATGTAGCCCTTCTTGTAAAAACAGAGTATTCTTTTATCAGGAAGGGATTTATTTATATCATGGAAATATATAGTAAGAGATTTACGAGAAGTTTTTTGAAGTTTTCATTAATTGGTTTAATTTTTATCTTGTCTTGTGGAAAGACAGAAGAGCAGGTTGGGATGCAGGAAGGTGAGCCTCTTGAGTGGTATGAAAAGCTTGGGTTTAGTGAAAATATGAAACAGATGAAGGATGATACAATGCTTATGACGCGCAGACTGGGGGAAGGTGATTGGGCTGACGCTGAGGAGCTATGTGCTAAGATAGAAAAGACTTTTAATTCACTTAACCTTGACAGTGATGAAATTCCAAAAGAATTTTTTGAACTTCAAGGCATGTTTAATGCTTCTCTGGTAAAAATGTCGCAGGTATGCCGGGAGAAAGACCATGGTAAAGCGGCTGTTCAATTGGACCTGTTCAAAAAAACATGCAGTTACTGCCACCGTTTGACACGTAAAGAGTGGGACAGAATGAATATGGAGACAGATTTTGGTGTTGCAATGGACAAGTATTATCAAAGCAGAGAACCGGGTGATAAATAGACCTGATTATGAAGATACTGGTTACTGGTGGCGCCGGATTTATTGCATCCAACCTTGTTGATAATTTAATATCTCAGGGGCATGATGTCGTAATAATTGATAATCTTGTAACAGGTAAGAAAGAAAATATTAATCAAAAGGCAACCTTTTTTAAAGAGGATATATGTAATACAGATGGCCTGGATAAAATATTTTCAGAAGAAAAACCTGATATTGTCAACCACCATGCTGCTCAAGTGGACTTGCGACGATCTGTGAATGAACCCTTATATGATGCACGGGTAAATATACTGGGATCCTTAAACCTGATAAATTTATCGAGTAAGTATAATGTAAAGAAGTTTGTATACGCCTCTACCGGTGGTGCTGTGTACGGAGAACCCAGGTACTTGCCGGTAGATGAAAAACATCCCATAGATCCTCAATCGCAGTATGGCGTAAGCAAGCATACTGTTGAGCATTATCTGTTTGTCTTCAAGCAAACTAACAACCTGGATTATGCAGTTTTGCGATATCCAAACGTCTACGGCCCCAGGCAGGATCCCCATGGAGAAGCAGGAGTTGTTGCGATCTTTACCGAACAGATGCTTGATGGTAAACAACCAACAATTTTTGGTGATGGAACAAAGACAAGGGATTACGTTTATGTGGCTGATATTATAACGGCAAACATTAATGTTATGTTTAAATCTATAAACTCACAAGAAGAGATTTATAACATTGGTTGGGGTAAGGAAGTAAAAGATATAGAGATTTTTGAATCTGTTAGAGATGCTTTGGGACTTGACGTAAAGCCGGTCTTTGATGAGAAACGACCTGGGGAGATTGACCGCATTTGCATCGATAATACGAAAGCTGGAAAAGGGTTGGATTGGAGCCCAAAAGTGACGTTTCAGGAAGGTATAAAATTAACAACAAATTTCTATAAGGAAAGAAGGCAGCAATTAGCCTGAATAGAATAATAACCTTGCGCTATCTCTTTGTCCACTGGAAGCCTGCTCTTGCACCTTTTTGACCGTATTTGTTCCGTTCCTTCATTCTGCTGTCTCTAGTCAAGAGGCTTGCACCCCTTAAACCTTCTGCAAGTGACTGGTCTGCTTTATAGAGGGCTCTTGCAACTCCCAGGGATATTGCTCCTGCCTGACCGGTCAGGCCGCCGCCTTGAACATTTATAAACACGTCATATTTGCCTAAAGTTTTTGTGGTCTTTAATGGCAATCGTGCTATAGATGTGTCTCGGTCTCTGCCAAAGTATTCGTCCAGTTCTCTACGGTTTACGAGAAACTTTCCGGTGCCTTTTCTTATTCTGGCCCTTGCCACAGATGTCTTGCGTCTGCCGGTACCCCATATAAATTTTGTATCTTCAGCCATTTTGTTGTTTTCTTGAACTAGATTTCCAGAACCTTAGGCTGTTGAGCCTCATGAGAGTGGTCTGGGCCTGAATAAACTTTTAATTTCTTAAACATGGCGCTTCCGAGTTTTGTCTTCGGCATCATTCTTTTAACCGCCATTTTTACTACTCTGTCCGGATGCCTTTCCAGCACGGTTTTTAAGGGAATTTCCTTAAAACCTCCCGGGTATCCTGAATGAGTATAGTAAGCCTTATCATTCATCTTATTTCCGGTCAATTTTATCTTTTCTGCATTGGTAACTATGACAAAATCACCGGTATCAACATGCGGAGTATAAATAGGCTTTGTTTTTCCCTGAAGTATCATAGCAATACGGCTTGCCATCCTCCCCAGGACTTTATCTTTGGCATCAATTAAGTACCAATCTCTTTCAACTGATTCTTTTTTTGCTATAAAGGTCTTTATCATGTCTATAACGTGTTAATCTGCAGAATTTTAGAAACGTCTTATTTATCATAGTATTTAAGCTTTGTCAAGGCAAATAGAAATTATTATAATATTATGATTCTAGCTTTTTGTTTATAATTTGACAAGTGATATCACTTATAGTATCATCTTGGGGTGAATAAGAAGAAGCAGAGAACGCTCGATAGAGTTTTTCAAATACCAACTCGATCGGATCTTAAGTGGAAAGATATCAAGTCTCTATTGGCTGCCTGCAATGCTGAAATTAGCAGGGGTCGGGGATCAAGAATTCGTATAGTTTTAAGCAACCAAATTCTTAATATACATGAACCTCATCCATAAAAAGAACTGAAGAAATATGCCGTTGAACTTATTAGAGACTTTCTGGCAAATGTAGGAGTAAAACCACAATGAAAAATATTCTAAAATACAAAGGTTATGCAGGAAACGTAAACTTTGATTCTGATGATAAAGTTTTTCATGGTCGTGTTCTGGGTATTACTGATGTAATCGGGTTTGAAGGTACATCAGTTACTGAGCTTGAAAAAGATTTTCACGAAGCGATAGATGACTATTTAGAAACTTGTCTCAAAATAGATAAAAAACCAGAAAAGCCCTTTTCGGGGCGTTTTATGTTGCGTATTCCTTCCGAGCTTCATTCCGTAATCGCTCTAGAAGCAAGAAAGCAGAAGAAAAGTATTAACGCATGGATTTCTGAGGTTTGTAAAAGTGCTATCAAAGCTCACTGATGTTTTCTGTATTTGTTGTTGGAAAAAATCATTAAGTCATTATTCGCAGCTTGATTGGGAACTATTTTTGTAAAATTATTGTTGCAACATTTACTGTATAAAAGCTAAGTGAAGCAGGGGATTTTTCCCTATTCATCCTGTACGGCTTGCAAAGTCTGGTTTTAAATCATATAGAGAGGAGCTTTTTGATGAAGGCCTTTAGAATGAAATTTTTGTTAGTTTCCATAGTACTCTGTTTTTGTACAATTGCATACGGCCAGGGCCAAAAGTTAAAACTTGATGTAAGGGAACACACACTCGACAACGGCATAAAATTATTGATGTTGGAGAAACACGATGTTCCCATAGTCTCACTCCGTATCGTTTACAAGGTTGGTTCTGTGAATGAGCACCCGGGAATCACAGGTGCCTCTCATTTGTTTGAACATATGATGTTCAAGGGTACGGAAATCTTCGGGATTAAGGATTATGAGAGTGAAAAGCCTCTTCTGAAAATGGAGGATGAACTGGTTTCCGGGATTGCGGTTGAAAAGGCCAAAGGCAACAATGCTGATAAGGAACTAATAAAACAATTAAAGGATGAATTGGAAGAAGTCTGGAGAAAACAAAAGGAGTTGATAGTAAAGGATGAAATGTGGTCAATTTATCTCAAGAATGGCGCTACCGGTCTCAATGCATCTACCGGTAATGACGCAACATATTATTATTGTAACCTGCCTGCAAACAAGCTTGAATTATGGGCATTTATGGAATCTGACCGTATGAAGAACCTCGTCCTGAGAGAGTTTTATTCTGAAAGGGATGTTGTAATGGAAGAGAGGCGTCTTCGTACGGAAAATAGCCCGTTTGGCCTGTTGATAGAGCAACTTAATGCTGCCACCTTTACGGCCCATCCTTATGGCTGGCCGGTTATAGGCTGGATGTCTGATATTGCAAATATGCAGAAAGCAGAGGTTGCAAAATATTTTAAACAATTCTATTCATCAAATAACGCAGTTATAGTTGTTGTTGGTGATATAAACCCTGATGAAGTTATCAGGCTTATAGAAAAATATTTTGGTGATATTGAGCGCCAGCCACCTCCGCCGGAGGTTACGACTGTCGAACCCGAGCAGAGAGGAGAACGTAGAGTTTATGTAGAATATGATGCCAATCCAGTACTGTCCATAGCTTATCATAAACCTGCAGTTGGCCACCCGGATCAATATGTTTTTGATGTCATATCGGCAATTCTTTCAAATGGAAGGACTTCTAGGTTATATAAAAGCTTAATAGAAGAAAAGCGTATGGCAGTAATGGCACATGCGTATGGAGGGCCATCCAAATATGCAGATTCCTTTATCTTCTTCTGTTCTCCTCGGCATCCACATACAGCAGAGGAGGTTGAAAAAGCAATATACGAGGAACTGGAAAAATTGAAAACTACTCCAGTAACTGCCCATGAATTACAAAAGATTAAAAACCAGCTCGAAGCCAGTTTCATAAGAAGTCTGGAATCAGCGTCAGGACTGGCAAGTGAAATATCTTCTTATGAGGCAATCTCCGGATGGAGATACATTAATACTCTGGTTGAAAGGACAATAGCCGTAACTCCTGAGGACATTATGCGTGTTGCAAACAAGTATTTTATAAAGACCAACAGAACGGTTGCAATCTTAGTGAAGAAAAATACAGGAAAGGAATCAACTGATGAAAACGATAAAGGCTGAATTCTCACTAAGCAATCTTTTTGTTTTAATACTCATATTGTCAAGTCTTTCTATTGTGCAGGCAAAATCGCTTTTTGCGTATGATGGACATGGTGGTCAGACGATTGAACCTGTGATAACTGAGCCTCAATCGGAAGGAGCCAGGATAGTATCTAAATTTGAGTACAAACCGATTGAGTTTACTCCGCCAAAGCCTGAAAGGATGGTTTTGGACAATGGCATGATCCTTTACCTTCTCGAAGACCACGACTTGCCAATCTTTAGAATTACTGCCCGCTTCAAGACTGGTGCAGTTTACGAACCAAAAGAAAAGACGGGGCTTGCGAATCTGGTTGGCAACGTGATGAGAAGGGGTGGCACGAAGACAAGAACGCCCGAACAGATGAATGAAGAGCTGGAATTTATAGCTGCATCTGTCGAGACAGGTATTGGAAGGGAATCTGGCAGTGCTTCCCTTTCTACAATGAAGAAGGATATTGATAAGGGCCTGGAGATTTTCGCCGATGTACTGATGAATCCTGCTTTTCCTGAGGACATGATCAGGAAAGAAAAAGATGAAACATTGGAAGAAATCAGAAGGGAGAATGACACTCCCAGACAGATTGTATTTAGAGAATTCAGAAAAATATTGTACAAGGCAGATCATCCGTATAGCAGAAAAACAATAGGGTATAAAGATACTATTGAGAAGATAACCAGAGAAGACATAGTAGCCTTTCACGAAAAGTATTTCCACCCAAACAATATGATTATGGGTATTTCAGGAGATTTTAATACCGAAGAAATAATAAAGAAAATAAAGACGGTTTTTGCAAAATGGGAAAAAGTTGAGATAGATTTTCCAGAAGTGCCATCGGTGGAGAAGGAATTTCAAAAATCAATAAACTATATTTACAAGGATATAAATCAGGCCAATGTGGTCTTTGGACATCACGGTATACATAGATTGAGTAAGGATTACTTCCCGATTAAGATATTAAGCTTTATATTAGGAAGTGGAAGTTTTACAGCCCGAATCCCAAGCAAAGTACGTTCAGATGAAGGATTGGCATATTCAGCTTACAGCGCTTTTCATGCACCGAGAGATATTGGTTTCTTCTTCGTAACATGCCAGACTAAGAGTGGGTCGACCGTAAGGGCCATAACCCTTGCCCTGGATGAGGTACGAAAAATAAGGGAGGAGCATGTTGAAGACGACGAATTAGAATTAGCAAAGGATACCTATATAAATCAATTTATCTTTAAATTTACATCAAGTGCCAGTATTGTTGGCCAGATGGTTGAAATAGAATATCAGGGGTTACCCTTAGACTATCTTGATACTTATGTAGACAACATTAAGGTTATAACCAGAGAAGATATAGCGCGTGTGGCAAAAGAGTATTTACATCCTGACAGGATAAAATTACTCGTTATCGGCGACATGAAACAGTTTGATAAGCCGTTGACGGAATTTGGCGAAGTAAATACTATTGAGTTGGAGTGAATTTTGAGAACAGGCTCACCAATAAGATAAGACAGAATCCATTCTATGCAATAAAGTGCGATATGTTTCGATGCTAATTGGAAACGAAAAGGGTCAAACGTATGGATAAGTCATTTGTAAAATCACTGGAATTAAAAATAATAATGGTTTTTAATAAAATAGGTAGAAAGAGATATGATTTCTAATAGAAGAAAACAGATTGAAACATTACTTGTACAAAACAAAAATATACTATGCAAAATGGGAGTGAAATCCATTGGAATCTTTGGATCTGTAGTAAAAGGTAATGACGATGAAAATAGCGATTATGATATTCTTGTAGAATTCAAGGAAGGCTGTAGAAGGTTTTACAATTTTAACAAACTATGTGAATTCTTTGAAAACAATATAGGGGATAAATTTGATTTGGTTACTAAAGACGGATTAAGTCCATATATTGGCGAGAAAATATTAAAGGAAGTAGAGTATGTCCCCATCGATAGTTGATTTATTGAAGCATATACTAGATGAAGCAAGATTTATATACAACGAGAAATCAACTTTATCAGAAGAACAATTTATGGTAGATGAAAAGACTAAAAGGGCTTTTGTTCGTAGCCTTGAAATTATTGGTGAAGCTTCAAAGAATATCCCAATTGAATTTAAAGAAAGATATAAAGATGTTGAATGGAAAGAAATGGCAAGAATGAGGGATCGCTTAATTCATCATTATTTCGGAGTTGATTATTGCATAGTATGGAACATAGCTGAAGAGAATATTCCAATATTAATTAAACAAATTGCGAATATTATTAAAGAACTTGATACCAAATAATAGTTTTATACGGACAACATAAAGCGACGGAAAGTTATTTTTCTCATGCAAGAAAACATAACTCCGCAAACTTATAATGAGTAACGTGGGGGCAAATGAGATACAAGGTAGTTTTAGAAAGTTCTGAAGAAGGTATTGCGGTTTCAGTGCCTGGTTTGCCCGGTTGTCACTCTCAAGGAGCTACCGAGGAAGAGGCACTGGAAAATATTACAAATGCTATTTCGGAATATTTGGATGTTGTGGAGAAACTGAGTCAAAATAAAACAATTCGTGAAGTAGAAGTAGGAGTATAACTTTGCCAAAGCTTCCCGGGGTTAATCACATGAATTCGGTTCGAGCCTTGGAGAAATCAAGTTTTCGGATTGTACACCAGGGCAAACATATCATCATGACGGACGGAAGTCGAATTCTAACAAATCCAAAATAATAAATCTAAAATATCTGGCTTGTCTAGCTTAGGACTTGGAGACATTTATGTCCCTCCTTAAAAAGAAAAATATTCTCATTACTGCAGGTTCGACACGCGGCTTTCTGGATGCAGTTCGTTACATAACGAATACATCAACAGGGAGGCTTGGTAGTGAGATAGCGTTAGAAGCAATGGGTCGTGGAGCGGATGTTACGTATATATATGGAGCTGACAGCTTGTTTCCTGTAATCCATGACCGTAATGACATAAATCCCTCACAGTTAAAGCTGATCGAGATTGAAACTAATAATGACCTGATGGAAATTCTTCAGAAAAAACTGAAGAATAGAAAATTTGATGCAATTATTCATGCAATGGCAGTGGCAGATTATGTGCCAGCCAGTGCTAAACAGAGCAAGACGTCTTCGCAAAAAGAAGAGTGGTTGGTAAAACTGGTAAAGACTCCCAAGGTTATAAACAGTATAAGGACTAAATGGCCGGAAGCGCTTCTTGTGGGATTCAAGTTAGAGGTAAACAAAACAAAAGATGAGATAATCAAGATAGCCAGAAGATTTCTAACAAAAAGCAAGGCTAATCTGATTGTGGCTAATGATTATAAATACATCTTACGTAATCGTCATATTGCATACATGGTTACAGGTGACCGTAAAATACCAAAACCGTTAAAAGGCAAAAAGGCGATAGCAAGGAACATTATTTCCTGTCTTGAAAGTACCCTCGCCTAACTTGGGCGATATGGAACACATTAGATATACATCTGTGCCAATTCGTGCCTTTTCCTTGCCCTCGGCGCTTTTTGTCCGGGGGTAATTCGTGTCTATCCCATCAGTAATAATTCTAACAGACGGCACCTGACCGACTATGTCTTTCAGGCGGAAAAGGTGATGAACGTCCATTCGTAAGTAAAATCTTCCCCCTATGATTAACAGACCAGGATATACTAAAACCGGTTTGGCTTTCGGTTTTTCTAAAAACCAAATCTTGGTTGCAGTTATACTTGGACAAAATTGTTTCTCCGAAAACTATTTTGTGATGTGTATAACATTATATAAAAGAGACTATACGGCTATGTGATTGAAAAGAATACACTTGAAACAATTAATTACTTTTTAGAACCAAAAATAATAATTTACCCATAAAAGAGAAACTATCTAGACATGTAGAGGACGGTATTTTTGAATTAAGGACACATCTTAGTGATAGGATTGCCAGGACATTTTATTTTTACATAAAGGGAGCAAAAGTCATTATAACTCATGGTTTCATTAAGAAAACTCAAAAAACTCCAACCAAAGAAATAGAAAGGGCCAAAATGCTGAGAAAAATATATAACGACAGGAGGGAATTATGACAAATTACGAAAACTTACTTCGAGAACAAATGCAAAATCCTGAATTTGCAAAAGCTTACCATGAAGCTAAATTGGAGAGAAAATTAGATGAGATGTTGGACGATTTAAAAGAAAAAATAGATAGAGATGCGCCTAAAAAAATATTGCTGGAAACCATCAACTCAATTCAACATCAGATATGATTACGTCAGAATGTTTTATAGAAAAATTTGAGTATACCAAAAATTGGCCAATAAGTTTTCATCCATATCTTCTGAAAAATTGTTTAAGAAAAATAAATTTAAAGTTGAATAATAAATAGAGGCCATATACGTATGATAAATGGCATATATAGGAGGGAATAAATTATGAATATAATTTTAATAGCATTTGGAGCATTTGTTTATATTGCTTGTGGAATGTTGGCCTATGGCTTGTCATTTGGCTGTATGCAGAATAGATTTCCGGAATCTGCTGAAGAAGCAAGAGAGTTTGATCAGGGATTGGCATTCGTATTCGCTTTATTGGGGCCGATAGGACTATTTATAACATATGTCGTTTTAACTGGAAGAGGCAAGTATGGAATAAAATTTAGATAAACAAATGGTTAAAAATAACCAAAATTAATTTTTGTTGATTGTATGTGTCTTATCTTTGATGGACAGGTTATCCTGCTGAATTGTCTCAGGTCATGCAAATGGTCTTCCTGTAAGAGACGGTCTTATAAGTAAATATTGTCAAATTTAAGAGTGCGTTTCTAATTCAGTGCAAATAAGATCAAAAAAATTTATTTTACTATTTCATGAATATTGGTTATAATTTCATGAATATTGAGGGGACATAAAAATGGCAAATTTACAGATTAAAGGTATTGATAATAAATTTTATTCTCAAATCAGAGAATTGGCAGCTTCAGAGAATCGATCCATTAGTCAACAAATCCTTTATCTCATAAAAGAATATTTAACAAAGCAAAAATCTATAAGAAAAGCTAAGACTCCCGCTCAGGTCTTACTTGAATTATCCGGTTCGTGGATTGATTCCAAGGATCCGGAAGAAATCGTTAAAGATATTAAAAAAGGTCGGGCAAATTCTAAAAAATTATCAAAAGGGTTCTAGTGTACCTTCTCGACACCGATACTATCATATATAACTTAAAAGGTAACAAGACAGTCGGAAAATATTTACAACAACATTTGAATGACCCTATAAATGTAAGTGTAATAACTTTAATGGAGCTTTATTATGGTGCTTATAAGTCCCGGAAGGTAGAGAGTAATATAGCAAAAGTAAAAACTATAGAAACAGCATTAGAAATAATACCCGTTAACCAGGAAATAGTTGAAATATTTGGAATGTTGAAGTCTAAGCTGGAAAAAACGGGAAAACCAATTGATGATTTCGACCTTATACTTGCTTCAACTGTTCTCACACACAATTTAATTTTGGTTACAAATAATGAAAAACATTTTAAAAATATTAAAGGGTTGAAAATAGAAAATTGGACTAAATCATGACACTTAAAAATGATCATTACACCTATCGTATTACTTGGTCTGAAAATGATAATGAATAAGCAGATAAGAAATATAGTTGTATTGCAAAGTAATTGGATTAAGTTTGTAAAATAGGATTTATTAGAATCTCTCAGATTTGTCGTTTTAATTTACAAATCTCAAATCGTAATTCGCAAAGCTGAGCTTAGCTTAGTAGATCTAAAATAACCGGCTTGTCCAGCTTAGGACTTGGAGACTTTAATGTCCCTCCTTAAAAAGAAAAATATTCTTATTACTGCAGGTTCAACACGCGGCTATCTGGATGCCGTTCGTTACATAACGAATACATCAACAGGGAAGCTTGGTAGTGAGATAGCACTCGAAGCAATGGGTCGAGGAGCGGATGTTACGTATATATATGGAGCTGACAGCTTGTTTCCTGTAATCCATGACCGTAATGACATGAAGGTCTCACAGCTTAAGTTAATCGAGATTGAAACTAATAATGACCTGATGGAAATTCTTCAGGAAAAACTGAAAAAGAGGGACAGACACATAAAAAAGTGTCTGTCCTAATAAACCTATGAGAAGGCCACGAAAGGACATAAAGTAGGCGCTGTCCCTATTATCCCTATTATCCAACAAGCTTATCAGCTTTCAACCTTTTCTTTTAAATCATCAAGATGCTATGGTTGTGTAATTAATCTTGAACTTGCGATCTCTTTGGCATCAGTGGGTCGGACTTGGTTGGCTAGTAATGTAACCACTGCTAACATTGAACCATCGGTAGCTGTAAATTCGACCTCATAACCAGCCCCTTTTTTATGAATCAACACGACAGTTCCAATATCTCCAGCTAATAGCCCGTGCTCAGGAACATCGGTAGTAAGAATGACATCATCTAATTCTTTAATCACTTTTTTCTCCTTTTTAATGGATGTGCGGTAATAAATCTAGGATAATCTCCATCATCATCTATAAACCACACCGAGCGGACATTCAATGAAGAACCATCGGGCGATTTCATTAATCCGTCGATAATGTATTTAGTTCCAAATATTGTACGCTTAATTCCAGAGATCTCATTTTCTTCTGCGTGGTGAATCAATGATTTTGCTACTTCTTTCCATTTCTCCCTAACAAACCCGAATGTCATAAAAAATTTTGCTTTCGCCTTTCCTGCCCTGCTTGTACTTGAGAGGAGATAGTCCGTAATCTTTGTACGTGGAATTTTAGCATTTTGAATATTTGGCAGTTTCATTAGATTTTCATATTTTTATAACATCATCAAGTATTCCCCTAGTGTTAGACAGAATAGAACTGTCTCATTTTATTTAAAAGACAAAGATGAAATCAATCTGTAGCTACTGTCAATTACTATTTATTATAAGAGGGTTTGTCGTTTTTGCAACATGGAAATATAGGAAGCGTGTTAACATCTTCAATATGAACATTGCATAAAAGATACTATACGGCTATGTGATTGAAAAGAATACACTTGAAACAATTAATTACTTTTAGAACCAAAAATAATAATTTACCCATAAAAGAGAAACTATCTAGACATGTAGAGGACAGTATTTTTGAATTAAGGACACATCTTAGTGATAGGATTGCCAGGACATTTTATTTTTACATAAAGGGAGCAAAAGTCATTATAACTCATGGTTTCATTAAGAAAACTCAAAAAACTCCAACCAAAGA
>JAANXD010000037.1 GCA_018263435.1 Candidatus Scalindua arabica
ACAACTCATTTGTCCTTGAAAACTTTGCCATGTTTATGGACAAAGAAGCTACTGACGATCATCCAGTGGGCTGGCAGATGCATACGTATTGGGGCGAAAAGGCAAAAGCTATAACCTTTTTGGGTCAAGACAGCGACGTGAATGACGATATCAGGTTTGCCGTAGCTACGGCAAATGTTACCTGGAATGCACCGGTTGCCGGAAAAACTGTTCCTATTACCATGGGTAAGATGTACACATGGATTGGGTATGAACTGGTAGAAAATATAGGCAACCCTAACTATACGCACGGATCGTCTTACAACAACGCAATACCCTTCACACATATGGGTCTCAGTTTCGATGTATCTGAGTTCCTTCCCAGTGACAAGTGGGGCTTAACCCTATACTACGTTAATGGATGGGATTCTTACATTGATAATAACGAAGCAAAGTCATTCGGGACCTATCTTACATGGCAGCCAAATGATGATTTCTTCATCTCCCTGGCAACTATATATGGTGCTGAAGGTTGGGGCAGAATGCCAAATGGTGATGCCACAATGATGTATGACATTGTAGCCACATATGCATTGCCACAGGTAGACAAACTAAGCCTCGGATTTAACTGGGATCATGGTTATTCTGAAAATGATGGATTTGGAACTTTTAGCAATACGACGAGTGGTGGTCACTGGTATGCGGCTGTAGGATATGCCATGTGGGATTTCACAGATAGGCAAATGGGAGCACTCAGATACGAGTATTTTGATAACACTGACGGAGTGAAAGACGCAAACATTACTTTTGATAATGGTGGGACTCAAGTGGGCGGTGGTTCATGGTACACAATAACCTACACACACAATATAACGGTAGCTGATAACCTCATGCTCAGACCGGAAGTCAGGTATAATAATTACAGCAGCACCGTCCGTCCCGATCTTCCAGGTGCTGCTTTTGAACCTGGTGACAAAGGACACACAGCTGATGATGAAGTCATCCTTACCTTTGGTGCTGAATACGTATTCTAATGTGTAAACAAGTAGTTACCCTCTCGGCAAAGTTGCCGAGGGATGGTGTTTTATTGTATGATTGTATGCTACGCAAATGAAATTTGTGTAGAGACCCGGGTCAAAACAACCCCTCCCCGTTTTGACTCGGGTTTTTGTGTTTATAGATCCCCCCTTCAAAGGAGCAGGATAATACTATCCCTTTATATTGCCGATAGGTTTTAATTTTACAACCTTTTTTGATATACCTAAGGTGTCCATAGTTTCAACAACTTCTGATATGTCTTTATAAGCAATGCCCGCTTCTTCTGCCAGGCCGGACATTGAGGCGGCCTTAACAAGTATACCATCTCTCGCCATAGTCCTCATGAGTTGATCGCCCCTTACCTTCTTCTTGGCAGCATGCCTTGACATGGTTCTGCCTGCACCATGCATTGTAGAGCCGAATGTTTCCTCCATCGCTTTTTCAGTACCTGTCAGCAGAAAAGAACCCGTTTGCATTGAACCACCAACAATAACAGGCTGTCCTACCTCTCTGTAAATTTCCGGAAGCTCCCTCCTGCCCGGACCAAATGATCTCGTCGAGCCTTTCCTATGAACTAATACTTCTTTCTCTTTACCGTCTATCTTATATCTTTCCACCCTCGCTATATTGTGTGCCACATCATACACTATCTCTATCCCTAGCTTCTCAGTACCGGTATCAAATACCTTTGAGAAGCTTTCCCTGATCCTGTGGGTGATTATCTGCCGGTTAGCGAAAGCACTGTTAGCAGCGCAAAGCATGGCCTTGTAATAGTCTGAACCTTCCTGTGATTTAAAGGGCGCACAGGCAAGCTCCCTGTCCCTGACAGTCATACCATATTTCTTCATTGCCTTATCGAACACCTTCAGATAATCCGTAGCGACTTGATGACCAAAGCCTCTTGAGCCGCAATGCACCATGATAACTATCTGGTCTTTCTCCTTAATACCAAAAACCTTTGCAATCTTCTCATCAAAGATATTTTCTGTTGTCACTAATTGAATTTCTAAATAGTGATTTCCGGAACCAAGAGTGCCTAACTGATTTATGCCTCTCGATATAGCCTTTTCACTCACCTTTGATGGATCGGCGCCGGGTAGATGTCCGCCTTCCTCTATCCTTTGACGGTCTTGAGGCCGGCCATATCCATTCTCAATGCACCATTCAGCCCCTCTTCTCATTATGTCTTTAAGTTGTGATACTGAAGCCTTAATAGCCCCTTTTGAACCTACCCCTGCCGGGACAGCCCGGAAAAGTTCGTTAATGAGTTCCGGTAGCCGCGGTTTGACCTCATTTATCTTCAAATCGGTGGTTATTAATCTCATACCGCAGTTTATGTCAAAACCGATTCCTCCGGGAGAGATAATGCCGTTTTCAGTATCGAAAGCGGCTACACCGCCAATTGGGAACCCGTACCCCCAATGACCGTCAGGCATACAGAGTGCATATTTCTGGATACCGGGCAGACATGCAACATTTGTAATCTGCTCAAAGACACCTTTATCCATATTCTCAAATAACACATCACTGGCATATATTCGTGCCGGTACCCGCATACCTTCCTTCTCGGTCTTCGGGATCTCCCATACCCAGTCAGAAATCTTATTTATCTTCATGCCTGTATTCATTCAGGTAATTGAGGAATTCTTAAATCCCCTAATCCCTCAATTCCTCCTCTCATATGTCTAAAATAAATCTGGCTATCCATTTTCTGTCCTTTTCATACACTTCGAACAGATGGAAAGTTATTGCCTTTACATCGCATCTGAGTTCGTGTCTGGATGGATTAATCTCTTCGCCGTAGATTTCGGCATCAAGAAAATAACCCTTATCCTTCCCGACTGAGTCGGGTCTTGAATCAGCCCACAGGGTCGCCTCAGGCGACTTTATCTTTATTTCAAATTTACAAAATACCACAGCTTCTGAATCTTTCAGGTATATTATTTCGGCAAGCCAATCAAAAAGCAATCCATCTATTTCAGAATTCTCCAGGTGTATAACCTTCTTTATCTCAGGTTGTACATCACCGGTATCAACCATAACTTCAAAAGTTGCCCTTGCAGACGCGGAAAACAATTCCTCAAGAGTATCTCCACGAGATTCTATCGCTACGTCGGCAGTTGCTATATCATCAAGAAAGATAAATTCTTCCATCTTTAAATTATATCAAACCACATAATGTTTTGTAATTGACATTTTTGTGAGTTGACGGTTATAATTTAACTTATTGGCGTTTATTAGTCGGTAAATAATTTTAGATTTAAACTTAATTTCTCGTAATATATATAACGCCATCCATTTCCCATATCGGGTGATATTCTTGGAAGACAACCTATATATACTATTAATTAGCCTGCCTCAAATCCTGTTCATGCTGTTCCTGCTCTGTTTTTCCGCTTTTTTTTCTGCTACAGAAACCGCTTTTTTTTCATTAACCAGAGAAGAGATCAGCCGGTTTGGCAAAAGCGACAGCAAATCAGAACGATTAGTTTATACACTCCTGAAAACACCTAAGAACTTATTAACAACTATTCTACTTGGAAATATGCTGGCGAACATTGGTTTCTTTTGTATTTCCTATGGTATCTCCCGGAAAATAGCTGTCGCCAGTCCCAATGGTGGTGTCTGGGCAGCAGGGATAGTGTGTGTTATCAGCTTACTTGCAATTATTATTATGGGAGAAGTAATACCCAAAAATATAGCAGTAAAAGTTCCAGATCAGTATTCCAGGTGGGTGGCAATGCCTATTTATATTTTCGACAGGATCTTTTGGCCATTTCGTATGCCCATTGCTTCATTTATTAATGTAATAAGCAAAATTTTTGGCAAGAGTGAAGACGAGGAGAAATGTGTAACTATTGATGAATTAAAGATGCTTGTAGAGTTTAGCGAAAAACAGGGTATTGTCGATAGAGAAGAACGCTCGATGATACATGGCATTTTAGATTTTAAAAGAGTACAGGTAAAAGAGATAATGCTTCCAAGGGTCGATATGAATTTGCACGATATCGCCGACCCGGTAGAGGGGCTTATTGAACTTGCACGTGAAACAAAACATACCAAGTTTCCCATTTATGAAGAAACGACAGATAACATTTTAGGCATAATACATGCAAAGGATGTTTTTCTTGATCCGAATGTAGAATTAAAAAGCATTGTGAAGCCAATTCAATTTGTTCCTGAAACGAAGAGTATTGAAGGGTTACTGCGACAGTTCAGGCGCGAAGGCAGCCAGATGGCCATTGTTGTAGATGAGTATGGTGGTACTGCAGGACTGATTACACTTGAGGATATTATAGAAGAAATTGTTGGTGAAATTCAGGATGAACATGAGAAGCCCAGAGAAACACTCGAAAAGATTGATGAAAACAAATACCTGATTTCCGGTAACTTGAGTATTCGCGATTGGGCCGATAGTTTTGGTGTGGAAATAGAACCAATGGGAGTTGATACTGTTGGTGGATTTGTCATTACTTTACTGGAACATATCCCTAAAAAGGGTGATTCCGTGAAATATGAGGATTTTGTTTTCACGGTCGATGGAGTCAGGAAGAAGCGCATTACTTCGATATTACAAGAAATGAAAGTAAAAGAAGAGGTAGACGAAGACAAAGATGACTGAATATTATTTATTAATTCTGTTCATTTTATTCTCTGCGTATTTTTCAGGTATTGAGATTGCCATTTACTGTATCAATCGTGTCAGGCTACAGTATAAGGTAGACAGAGGGATACGAAGTGCAAAAATTATTAAGAGGTTATTAGAAGATCCACAAGCTTTGATATGCACAATATTAATCGGCAATAATATTATGAATTACCTGGCTGCTGCAACGTTTACAAATATCATGTCAAAAAATATCTCTCAAGCTAATTCGGAACTGGTTGCAACACTGATCCTGGCGCCAATTATGCTGGTTTTTGCAGAGGTTATGCCAAAGAATATTTGCCAGAGGAGGGCAGACACATTTCTTTACACCGCATCGTCAAGTATCAAATTCTTTTCACAGCTATTCGTTCCATTAGTGTACATTTTGAAAGGTGCGAATAAAATTCCACAACTATTTCTAAAAAATGTGAGTAAAAGGACAACAATTTTTACACCGTACAGGTTGGGATTTTTCATAAGGGAAGGGGTTGAAGAAGGAATCATTTCCGGCTATCAGGATATGATGACGAGAAATATTATGAAGCTTGGAAGTATCCCGATAAAGAAAATTATGATACCGCTCAAAAGGACAGCCCTGATATCACACGATGCAAGTGCCGAGCAAATAAAGGTTCTTGCAAAAAATGTAAGATTTTCCCGGATTCCAGTTTTTAAAGGTTCGAAAAGTAATATTGTTGGAGTATTAAACTTATTCGATTTTTTGAGTGTTGGTACGGAAAAGTCAACAATAAGCGACTTCTTGAAAGATACTGAATGCCTTAACGCGGAAACACTTATAGATGATGCACTGGTAAGAATGCAAAAGACGAAACAGCGAATAGCGATTGTTACCAATAAAGATAATGAATCAATAGGGATAGTAACAATAAAAGACCTCGTGGAAGAGATTGTTGGAGAACTAATGGCATGGTAAAGATATGATTATTTTAATGAGGAAAATAAATGGATTCTGTTCATACGAAAAAAAACTATAGATTTATTATCTTGTCAGTTGCTGCGTTTATATTTGGCTTGATAGTCTATCTGCCTAATCCAGAGGGGCTTACAGATGACGGGAAGAAAGCATTGGCTATATTTGTACTCTGTATTATTTTCTGGGTTAGCCACGTGATACCACTGATGATAACAAGCCTGCTTGCAATAATCCTCTTCCCTCTGTTGGGGGTTTTGCCGGCAGAAAAAACGTATTCTCTTTTTGGTAATCAGGCAGTTTTCTTTATTCTCGGAGCATTTATTCTGGCCTCTGCTGTTACCAGGACAGGTTTAAGCAATAGAATAGCGCTGATGTTTCTGAAGTGGTTTGGCCAATCACCTAAGATATTGCTTCTGGGAGTTATTGTACTGTCAGCATTTTCTTCGTTTTGGATGTCAGCGCATGCCGTTGCCGCAATGATGTTTCCTATTATTACAGCCATTGCTTTGAGCCTGGAGTTAAAGCCGGGTGAAAGCAGTTATGGCAGGTCTCTGTTTTTGGGTATGGCGTGGGGATGTGGTATTGGAGGAGTGGCTACATTTTTAGGTGGCGCCAGGGGCCCTTTGGCCATTGGAATGCTTCATGATACAACAGGTGAATCCATTGGCTTTTTCAAATGGATGCTCGCAACGTTACCTGCAGTTATAACAATGCTGGCCGTTACATATTGGTTGTTGATCATTCTTTTTCCCACGGAGATAAAAGATGTAAAAAAGGCGCGAACATTATTGGTTAACAAGACAGCATGCATTGGAAAAATGAAACGCAAAGAGTTGTCTATTGGAAT
Source organism: Candidatus Scalindua arabica (assembly GCA_018263435.1). Classification (GTDB taxonomy): domain Bacteria; phylum Planctomycetota; class Brocadiia; order Brocadiales; family Scalinduaceae; genus Scalindua; species Scalindua arabica. The sequence continues at coordinate 6,448 of JAANXD010000037.1, forward strand.
TCTTATGATAGCAACGATTTTTTCATGGATATGCTTCGGTGAAAAATTCGGACTTGCTAATATTGCTTTGGCCTCCGTTGTTATTGCCTTTGTGTTCAGGCTAATACGATGGAAGGAAGTAGAGGAAGATGTAAACTGGGGGTTGATACTTATGTATGGGGGCGCTATCTGCCTTGGCTTTGCCATGGGAAAGACAGGTGCAACCCGTTGGCTGGTTGATATATCCAACATAGGAGCAATTCAATCGCCATTTGTTTTGATTATGGCGATATCTCTTTTTGCAATTTTTTTGACTCAAGCCATGAGCAATACGGCTGTAGTCGCGCTCTTAATGCCGATAACCATAGGGATTGCGATAGATTTTTCAATAAACCCGATAATTATGACATTAGCCGTAACTGTTCCATCAGGCCTGGCATTTATTCTTCCTATGGGCACTCCGGCAGTTGCTATTGCACATTCGTCAGGTTTCGTTACACTGGGCAATGCATTTAAGGGCGGGTTTATACTGAAGATTGTTTCATGGATAATTTTCAATTTTTTCGCATATTATTACTGGCCACTTCTGGGCCTCAGGTTATAAAGTTATTTTTTCGCGAACCCTTAGTCCTCTTTTAAAAAGGGGGACTAAAAAATCGAATCGGTGAATTATGGATAAAATATTATTAATACTTTCGACTACAAGAAAATCGGATAAGTGTATTAAAGAGGCAGTTGACATTGCGAGTAAAGAAAATGCAAAGTTGATAATTCTTTTTGTTGTAGATTATGAGGTACCACAGAAAATATTTGACAGCCTGACTGAGGAGGGGTGGATCGGGGGGAAAACAACCGAGAATCTCTTTAATGCAGTTTTGGATGAATACTCAGTTCAGGGAAAAGAAAAAATTCTGGAGATCGAAGAGGTGGCTAAAAGCAAGGGTATTGATTACAAATCGATTGTCAAAAAAGGTACGTTTTTAGATGTGGCATTATCTGTAGTCGAAAAAGAAGATGTAAACCTGATTTTAGTTACAAGGCGTAAAAGGTCCGGTTTATCAAGATTCTTTTTCGGATCAGCCGTGGCAGAGCTGAAAGAAAAAGTAACGTGCGAAGTCAGGATTATAGATGAATAATTAAAGAAGTGGTTGCCTTGCAATGGGGATTGTTTAATCATCACTACATGGTCTTCCCGCCACCGAACATTTTCTTGTGTTTCTTATGATTTATCTTTTTCCGAGGAAACTGTTTTTATAACTTCCTGGGAAGGAATTTTTGTGACAACAAATGATTTTGTTGATAGCAAATCCTGGTCGTCTCTGGTGACTATGGAGATAACATTTGGACCATCCTCAAGTGGGATATCGCTGGCAAAAGAGAGGTTTGATTTACCTATTTCAGATGCCTCTCTATTAGAACTATAAAACACCTTATCATCATTTACAAGGATGTAGACATATTTTATTGTATTGTCGTCTCTGGCAGTACCGGAGAGAGAGAGATACTCCTGCCTGAATGTGTCATGCAGGCCCTGCGAATCAAGTTCTATTTGTGGAGGAACGTTTTGCAAAAAGAGTTCCGGGGCCGTTTGTTGATTAGATCCAGCAAGCGTACTGACCTCTACATTGTCGGAAGGTATCCATCCGAATCTACCTTCCGGCATTTTTACGCGACACCACGTCCACGCCTGCGTTTCTTTGTCAGCCATAAGAATAGTTCCATTACGTGCATAGGCTATAATGGGAGTTGAGAGAGATTTGCCGTTGTAAATAGGAACATTATAATCCGTTACTTTAAGAGTCTTGTCTGCTAATTGTATTTTTTCGCTATTATCATTCTGGTCCACATTAAATTCCAATTTGCCGGAAATACGGGTCCCAAAAGTGGTATCTGCAATAGTTATATCAACAGAAAAACTGTCAGCTTCCAGAGTGTCTCTTACCGAAAGTTTTAACTTAAAAGATTTTGATTCTCCCGGTAGTAATTCCCCTAATTCCATTTTACCTTTTTCTATAAAGACTTCTTTATGGTTCAAATCTCTCAGGGCGATAATATTTTTTTCTGATGTGCCTTTGCCGATATTTTTAACAAAAAGTACAAGATCCACGACTTCCCCTTTTTGTATTATTCCATCTCCGTTTCCTGTCAGCCCCTCTCCCTCGTCTATTATCTGATGTGAATATGAAAAAACAGGCTTGGGTTGAGCGTCAATCGATATTGCGCTTTTTATGTCTTCCGGAGCGTGTTCGTTAAATTCAGAAAATTTAATGAGCAATTCGTCTTTTCTGCTTATAGAGTTTTGCGGGATTTTGATTGTCTTAGAAGATGTTTTTGTCACACCGGTTTCAACCTTACCAAAAACAAACTCATGCTTGTCGAGGAGAAGGTTCTTGGATTCTGATATACCTCTCAATTGGTATAAAGTACCTGTGCTATTATTGGTAACACTAATTTCTATTTTTAGCTCTTCCGATGCTTTAAGCCTTCCATTAGACGGAACAAGATGAATATTTGTGGTAACCGATGGCAGCGCGATTGATTCCCCGGTAGACCAGTCAATGTCAAGAGTATTTAAGGCATCTGAAATTTTCACTTCTTCATCCTTTTTGAAATCTTCGAATATTGGCTTTAACTGGTGCAGGAGATCGTCGTTATTATTGGAAGAAGGGGTGTTAAGGATAATTCTTTTAGCGAATTGCACATGTGTATCTTTTTCCAGGTCTGGTATGCTATAGTAATCTTCGTCCTTTTGTTTCTGTTTTTGTTCTTCTGTTTCACTATCGCTATCAGGATCAGTAAAGGATAGATATTTAATCTTTTCATAAGGTAATTCAGCTTTTGAATGTTCGTCTAAGTGTTTTTTTAAATCTTTTTCTCTGAAGTGCTTGCTTTCATTGAATAAGATAATTTCATCTTCTGATACTTGTGATTGAGCAAGTAAAATATCAGGAACAATTCCTACAGATTGTATATCAGTAAAGTTTGGAGTCAGGTACTTTCCTACCGTAAGTTTTAACGCCGCTCCATTCATCAGGTCGACTAGTTGCTGTATAGAACCCTTCCCGAAACTGGTATCTCCGATAAGGATAGCCCGATTATTATCTTTCAAGGCACCTGCAACTATTTCTGCACCAGAGGCACTCCCCGCATCAATAATTACAACTAGCGGACTCTTCGCAAGGTCTCTAGAAGACTTTTTAGACTTTTGGATTTTTTGTTTACCCATTGGTTCTACCGTTACTACAATCATTCCGGAAGAGAGAAACTTGTCTGCAACGGCAATCGCCTGGCCTAACAAACCTCCTGAATTATTTCGAAGGTCTAGAATGAGCCCTTTTAATGTTCCGCTTTCTGCTGTGAGTTCCGCAATTTTTTCTTCTAAAGCCTGTGATGTATCCTCCTGGAAATTTCTTATCTTTATGTATCCTATATTGCCATCAACTAATTTTGAGTCCACACTGGGTATTGCAATAATTTCCCTTGTTAGTGTGAATGTTTTGTTAGTCTGGGATTTTTTAACTTCTACTATCAGTATAACAGAGGTAGAAGGGTCGCCTCTGAGTTTACTGACAGCCTCTTGCAGCGACATGTTTATGGTTGAATCTTCGTCAATTGCAATAATTTTATCTCCTGATTTAAGGCCCGCCCTGAATGCAGGGGTTCCTTCAATAGGGGAAATCACGGTCAGTATTCCATCTCTCAGGCCAACAACCATGCCAAGCCCGCCAAATTTGCCTGAAGTTCCTATTTTGAACTCTGTAAAATCTTTAGGCGGGAAGACAACGGAATGTGGATCTAATTGTGCAAGCATACCGTTAATTGCTGCATATTCAATATCTTCAGCTTCGATTTCGTGGTACTTGTTTTCGTTTACAAAATGCAGAACGTCGCTTAGGTTGTTATATAACTCACCCAATCGTCGTATTCGTGAGATGTCGATTGTTTTAGAAGTTTTATCAACCAGGATTTCAACTTCCTCTGATTCATCATTTACGCTAACCTGCACTTCAGGAATTATCCTTTCGAGCCTGGAAAGTGATTCTATCAACATCTCCTTCGGTTTTATTCTGTCAGGTTCAACGTAAAATCTATTTAAATATGAACAGACAATACCAACCAGGCGAAACTTGTGTTCTTCATTTGCCTGATTAATCTCTTCATTAAAGTTTTTGTTAAGTGAACTGCTATGCGATATGGCAAAGAAGATAACTATCAGAGGCGCTAAAAGAAAAATTGTCAGTTTATAAAGATGTTTTCTCTTGTACATTTTTAAACTTTGCCTCGCTAAATGTTCCCGAAAAGCTGTTAATTTGATTCTTTTTTTGTGCTTTCTGTAAACATAATATAGGCTTGACCATCTGTTAAGTCAAGGATAAGTTAAGCTTGGCGATAGCAAGCTCAAAAATTCATTGACATAATAATTCATAATGCTAAACTTGATTCGCTCGTAAATCAGGGCGATTAGCTCAGTTGGCTAGAGCGCTTGCCTTACAAGCAAGATGTCATAGGTTCGAGTCCTATATCGCCCACCATCATAATAAGAAATAGAAAATTTAGGCCTGTTTTCAGGAAAGGAGTGGGGCCGTAGCTCAACTGGTTAGAGTACCAGACTGTCGATCTGGATGTTGCGGGTTCGAGTCCCGTCGGCCTCGCCATTACTAAATCTTTTATTCATCGTGGTTTCATGGAATCGTTTACTGAGGCGGTCACTTCGTTTGCTGGTATGCTTTGATGAAAACCTTGTTATTGATTATAGCACCGGTTTAAACAGCAAATGTTTAGTGTGAATATTGCGCCCATAGCTCAATTGGATAGAGTATCGGTCTACGAAACCTCTAAAATGAGGTAAAAAGTTTTACAGTTTAGTTGTATCTGTTTTATTCTGTCTATGTTTAAGGCCAATTCAGGGAGTTAACAAACTTTCCTGTTTTGGCCTTTTTTGTTGTGTTTAGTTCACAATTTACTTCACACTCAAACCCATAAGCCCTTTTTATTTTGCTCGAACTGTGTACAGCGTATAATATATACATCGAGTCCAGCACAAGGCACATACCCCCGTACCCCTAGACACCTAACACACAACTTCTTTTCTTCTTGATTTCAGTAATTACCTGAGTATTATAACCATCGTATAAAACACTCAACAAATCATATCCCGTAGAGCAAAACCAGGAAGGTGACAAATGCTCATACTAACAAGGAAGTTAAACGAAAGCGTAGTAATCGGAGAAGACATAATAACTGTCTTAAATATAAACAAATGTCAAATCTATTTAGATGTTAATATTTCGGAGTGCGTAACCATAAACTTAAAAGAAAGCGTATCAATTAGAGAGAATACATCAGTAACAGCCGTAAAAATAAAAGAGGGCCAAGTTAAATTGGGTATCACCGCCCCTGATAGTGTAATCATACGCAGAGAGGAAGTACCAGAGGAAAGTGAATAGAATATTTTATATAACAAAATTGGTAACAATTTTATTTTTATTGACTGCCTTGTCAGGTAGTGTATATGCTGATATAGATTCTCTCAGCGAAGAGGAGCTTTTTTTTAAATTACAAGCCGAACTCCCTGTAATTGATCATTCAAATTGTGTTGTAATACCAGAACAGAAAGACAGCAATTATATTTACATTTATAATTTAAGATCACACATTATAAATCTACACCCGGAATGGAGTACAGGTGTTAAAGAATCAATTTTGAATGGTGACGTAAAAGATGGAATGACCAAAAAGCAAGTGCAGGCAAGCTGGGGTTTACCTAAAGACACTAAAGTAAACTTAGATAAATCTGGTACTCATGAACTATGGCATTATGGCATTTCTGTTTATCTTTATTTTGAAAATGGAGAATTATCAGGCAGGCATTAAAGACAATTAGGCAAATGAGGGTACGAATGTGTTGTCTTCTGCTTCTAGCGTAATTAATCATATCAATAAATAAATGAATGAATAACATTCATAAACTTACTTTATTTCATTTGTTTTTATTTATCGTTCGCACTACAACCAGCACCTAACGGCGCTCTCGTTCGCTTACGCTCACATCCCTTCACCAGCCCCCGCCCACTTCGCCCTCCCATTTTGTTGTATAAAATATTCTATTCACTTTCCTCTGGTACTTCCT
>JAANXD010000038.1 GCA_018263435.1 Candidatus Scalindua arabica
TACTCTTTTACTGAATAACGGGATAAATGGTAAAATATTAATAAGCTGAGGAAGACTTTTAAATCATTAACCACCCCATTTCCCCTCCTTCGCAAGGAGGGGATTAAGGGGAGGTCTTCCTCAACTCATTGAGAATTAATGATAAATTGTAAAAACTGTTCTGCGGATTATAAACAAATAGGCCATTAAAAAAAAGAATAAAAAGTGAAAGACAAAAGACAGACACGAATTTCACATATTAACACTAAAAAAACAAATCTTAACGCAGAGTTCGCAGAGAACACAGAGGGTAAAAACTATTTCTTGACAGGATTAACAGAATAAACATCGATCTTGTTTTTTATTCGTACCTCGCAACCCGCAACCCGCAACCCGCAACCCGCAACTCGCAACTCGTAACCCGCAACTCGCAACTCGTATTAAATCCTTAACGCTTTAGTTTCTTTTCTTTCTTAACGAGGTGTATAGATATTTTAATTCTTCTGATTTCAGCAGGAATGATATGGTAAAGAATGTTGTGAGGGCTGCTGCCAGGGGTACAAGGAGCCTGATGAACTTTATCAAAAGTTTTCCATCACCGGTTGGGATTATTTTCAGCGTTATCCAGCACGTAATGCACATGAAGAAGGTGGCAATCAATGTCTTGAGAATTGATACAAGAATGTGTTTGTATCCGGTGATATTGAGCTTCTTTTGGAGAATGGCAAACAGGATTATTATTTGAACTGTTGCACTTATGGCTGTTGCCAACGCAAGTCCTCCTTCCCGAAGGAACCAGATGAGGGTCAGGTTGAGAACAAGATTGAGTCCCACCATGGAGGCTCCTACTTTTACGGGAGTTAGCGTGTCCTGCATGGAATAAAAAGCCCTTACGATTACGTGAGAGGCGGAGTAGGCCCATACGCCAAGGGAATAGAAGAGGATAACGGTAGCCGTTCTGTAAGTTGATTCTGCCGTAAATGCGTTTCTCTCATAAAACAACTCTATGAGAGGCATTCGTAATAATATTAAGCCCACGGACGCCGGTATTCCGATAAATAATACAACCCTTATTGCCTGATTGAATGTATCGGTGAAGTTTGTCCAGTCTTTGCGCGCGGCATGTGTGGAGAAGAATGGAAATACGGCGGTTGCCATTGCTATCCCGAATACACCCAGTGGAAATTGAATCAATCTGTCACCATAATACAATACTGATGCAGCTCCTGTTTTCAGGGGATATGGTATTGCAATTCCCGCAACTAGAAAGCCTTCAGAACCACCGGGAGATTTGGCAAAAGCTATTGCAATAAGGCTATCCATTAATACGTTTATCTGAACTGCGGCCAGGCCAAATATTATAGGCAGCATCAGGGCAAGGATACGTTTCAGGCCGGGATGTGCAAAGTTTAATGAAGGTTTGAAGGTTATTCCCTCTTTTCTCAATACAGGTAACTGCATTGCCAGTTGAATCATGCCTCCGACAAGGATGGCAATGGCAACGCCAAATATCTTTTTGTCCAGTGTATTACCGAATACGGGTGTTAGTAATAATACGCCCATAATCCAGCATACATTCAGGGCGACAGGTGCGAGGGCAGGCATGAGGAAGTGTTTGAGTGAATTCAGGACAGCCATTGCGAAAGCTACCATGCATATAAACAGTACGTACGGAAATGTTACCATGAGCAGGCTTAATACTAATTCCCATTTTTGGTTAAGGGAGAAAACCGTAGGTATTACCGAGAACGAAATCTCTGCCAGTACGACCAGGCCTCCAAGGATTATGAAGAGCAGTGTTCCCGTTATGTTTACGAGTTCCCATGCATCTTTCTTGCTTTTGGTTTCGAGATATTCTGTGAAAACGGGAATGAAAGCGGCGCTCAATGCTCCTTCGCCGAAGAGACGGCGGAAGAGATTCGGTATCTTGAAGGCAACGACAAAGGCATCCCAGGCCAGGCTGGTACCAAAAAAGCTTGCACATATAATATCCCTTGCCAGTCCCAAAATCCTGCTCAGCAGTGTGCAGAGGCTTACGGTCTTTGCGGATTTTAAGAAACTCGTTTTTTTATGCATAAGATAAGATTCCTCACACGAAGACACGAAGGGCACAGAGAAACAGATTTTAGAATTACGATTTCAGATTTCAGAACTTCGAAATTCGACATTCCTTGTTCGATATTCTATATTCATTTACTTCAGGCACTTAGTTTTATCTAACGTCTCTTTAAACTGTCTTGTAGTTAGAGCTATATCGTCAGAACCTATAATTGCTGAGCATACTGCCACTCTTGAAGCTCCGGCCTTTAGAACCTTATCCAGATTTTCAAGGGTTATAGCGCCTATGGCAAGAAATGGAATATTTATTTCCCTGGAAATTTCCTGAATAACTTCGAGTCCTATAGATGGTTCATAATCTTTTGTCGTGGTAGGATAGACGGGTCCGATGGCAATATAATCGGCACCATCTTCCTGCGCCTGACGGGCCTGTATTATATTGTGTGTTGATACCCCAATGATCTTTTCATTGCCAATAATTTCTCTTGCCTCTATTATACTCATGTCATGTTGGCCTAAATGGACGCCATCTGCATTTACTTCTCTGGCAACTCTTACACGATCATTAATGATCAATAAAGTTCCTCTTTTAGTCGTTATATCACGTATCTCACTAGCCAGTGATATGAATTCATCGTCAGATATTGTTTTCTCGCGTAATTGTATGGCATCTGCCCCGCCATCAATGACAAGTCTTGCTGTTTCATTAACTGATCTTGCTGCAATGTTACTGCTTATTAAGACATAAAGTTTCATTCTCTGAAGATAGTCTTTTTTTGTCATGTTGAAATATGGATTTTTTACCAAATCGGCGCGTACTCGCAAGCTGTAGCGGAACGGCTTTAGCCTTCCATTTGTACACGTAGGCACGGCAATGGAAACCTGAAGGTTTCCGCTACAGATTTTGTCTAAAATTCTTAACATAATAGCCTGAGTACTTCAAGTTTTATCTAATTTGATTTGACACGTTTTGTTGTCTTGTTATAATCAAAATTTAGAAGTCTAAATCCTCTCAAAAAGAGTCATATCTTGGCAGAAGCTAAAGAATATTGCGGTTTATTCGGGATTTTTGATTGTGATGATGCAGTAGAAAAGGTCTTTTATGGGCTTTCTTCTCTACAACATCGTGGTGAAGAAAGTGCGGGAATAGCCTCTTCTGACGGCAAGAGTATAAAACAGCACAAGAACCATGGATTGGTAAGTGATGTCTTTTCTCCGGAGAGCTTGAGCAGGATAAAAAATCCACACGCCATTGGCCACGTCCGTTATTCTACTTTTGGCTCAAGTGATAACATAGACAATGTACAACCCCTGGTGGTATTATATTCCAAGGGTGAAATTGCAATTGCACATAATGGCCAACTGCTGGATGCCAGTAAGCTGAGAAATGATTACGAGCAGCATGGTTCAATCTTCCACACAACATCAGATACAGAAGTCATCGTACATTTAATGGCCAAACCAAGCCACGTCGAAAAACCAAACTTTTCTCATGTGTTGAACCATTTAAAAGGTGCATTTGCTCTCCTGTTCTTAACAAAAGATGAAATGGTAGGAGTGCGGGATAGAAATGGATTTCGGCCGCTTTCAATAGGGAAGCTGAACAATAGTTATGTCCTCTCTTCTGAAACCTGTGCTTTTGACCAGATTGGTGCAGAATTCGTAAGAGACGTTGAACCCGGTGAGGTGGTTTATATTAATAAGGATGGTCTGAAAAGTGAGATATATTGTTCGCCAAGGCGGATTCGTCCGGCGTATTGTATATTTGAGTTAATTTACTTTGCCCGCCCGGATAGTAATGTTTTTGGTGAAAACGTTCATCTTTTCCGTAAACAGCTTGGGAGAAAACTTGCAAAAGAGGCTCCCGTGGATGCTGATATTGTAATTGCTGTTCCGGAGGGTGGGAATTCAGCCGCAATGGGTTATTCGGAGGCCTCGGGGATACCATTAGATCGTGGGTTTATCAGAAACCACTATGTTGGAAGGACGTTCATTCAGCCTGAGCAGGGAAGCAGGCACAAGAAGGTTGAACTTAAACTTAATGCGATAGCGGAAGTTGTGAGAGGTAAACGGGTTGTTGTTGTAGATGATTCTGTCGTGCGTGGAACTACATCAAAGTCCAGGTTGAAGCTTTTGCGTAAGGCAGGTGCTAAAGAGGTACATCTGAGGATCAGTTGTCCTCCACATCGTTTCCCATGCCATTACGGGATTGATTTTCAGATTAAGGATGAACTTATTGCAGCCAACCATACACTTGAAGAAATAAAAGATTTTTTACATGCAGACAGCCTGGGCTATCTGAGTGCAGAGGGGATGTTGGGTTGTACGGCTTCTCCGCGCAATCATTATTGTAACGCTTGCTTTACCGGCAATTATCCTGCCTCTATTGAAAATGTTGGTAAAAAGACTCATATAAAAGAACCAAAAAATAGAAAGGCGGTTCCGATATAGAAGATGGCAGGATTTAGTTATAAAGATGCAGGCTTTGCAGTCGGTATTGTAGAAAAGAAAAAGGTAATTAATGGGAATGACATCAGCACAGGTGATGTTATTATAGGTTTGAGTTCAAGCGGGCTGCATAGTAACGGTTTTTCTTTAGTGCGTAAGGTATTATTTGACAAAGCCAAACTGGATGTAAATAGTAAAATAAAGGCTATAGACGGAACTATTGGCGATGAACTTCTAAAGCCGACAAGGATATATGTTAAATCGATTAGCAATCTTTTGCGTCATTACAAGCGGAAAAAGGTGATCAAGGGGATGGCTCATATTACTGGAGGCGGTTTGATAGACAATATTCCCAGGATTTTACCTCAAGGGTGTTCAGTTCGAATCACTAAGGGCAAATGGCCTGTTCCTGAGATTTTCAAGGTAATACAGAAAAAGGGGAAAATAGATGAGGATGAAATGTACCACGTCCTTAATATGGGGATAGGGATGGTCTTGATTGTTTCGAAGCATTTTTCATCTTCTATAATGAAAAAACTAAAACGAATGAAGGAAGATGCGTTTATTATAGGAAAGGTAGTAAGGGGTAATAAAAAAGTAGAGATGGTGTAGTTAAGGGTTCGGGAAAAAACAACTTTAAATTTATCGCGCTCAGGTTTAGGTTAGATTTGGTCGATCTGATTGAACCGAACCGGAAGCGCAGCCTTAGTTACGTTGAGGATTCGGCGAATAAAGATCGGACAAAGATGGCCTGGAAATGGGATGCGAGGATTTAAAGTTGTTTTTTTCTCGAACCCTAAGTTACTAGGTGCTGTGAATTGCCTTCTTCCTGAAGACTCTCTGGTTGCCGATAATAACATACACACAAAAACCAAGTGCAAGCATAATACTAGGGTACAGGAGGAAAAAGACAAGGAGTGTGAAGAAGAGTACAGATGTAATTAATAAAGAAATCCGGTCGCGTTTGCTTCCTACAAGATCGACAATCCTTATGTATGGGACTTTGCTCAACATTAAGATGCTTAAGACAAAGATAACACTTGGAAGGCATGTTGCAACGGCTTGATAATTGAGTGTGGTCTTAAGATAAGCGTCTAATAATATCAATGATGCAACTGTACCGCCTGCAAGTGTAGATGGTAATCCTGTAAAACAATTACTTCGTTTTTTGCCAGAAGAGTTGTTTACTGATTCGAATTCGAATTTTGCCAATCTAATTGTGGCACATAATGTATAAAAGAAACATACGAACCAAACGGCAATAGGAGCATTATAAGCACCCAGCCTACCGATCAGGAATGCTGGAACAAGTCCAAAAGTTATTAAGTCAGCAAGCGTATCTAAATGAGCACCCCATGCAACAGTTGTTTTTGTTAATCGCGCGATCTGGCCATCCAATCCGTCAAACACCATGGCCGCTATAACGAGCCAGGCTGCATATACCAGTTCATTGTTTATAATAAATACAATTGCTCCAAAGCCACATGCGAGATTACCCATGCTGACTATGGTAGCCAAATAATTTTTTATTTTCGCTAGGATTTGCTGAAAAAACAGTAAATTTTTCATGATCGTTTGTATGTATTACAAAAAAGATGCCAGCAAGATAATTTTGTAGAGAAAATATACATATATTGTGGTAACTTCATGAATTTTAACGTGTTGTGTATATTTGAAAAAGTATTTTACATTTGATATATTCTTAAAAAACCACCTTAAGGTGCAGTAAAATCACTGCACAATTCTTAAGATAATACTGCATTATCTTTAAGTATATGTTCAAAACCTGTGAGAGAGACATTGGATAAGATTGACAATATAGTAACCATTCTTAAACGAGAAAACAAGAAATATATTGTGCCTATTGTTACGATTGTTTCCATGACAAAAAGTCCTTTTATGGTCCTTATTTCTTGTATCCTCAGCTTAAGGACAAAAGATAAAGTTACAGCCGAAGCCTCAAACAGGCTCTTCAAACTTGCGGATAATCCTGAAGAGATGATCGGTTTAAGCATAAAGAATATTGAAAAAGCCATTTATCCTGTTGGTTTTTATAAGACAAAGGCAAAAAGGATTAAAGAAATATGCATGGCCCTGCTTGATGATTATGAAGGTGTCGTCCCCAATGAGATTGACGAGCTCTTAAAACTGAAAGGTGTTGGACGCAAGACTGCCAATCTTACAGTTACTTTGGGTTACGGCAAACTGGGAATATGCGTGGACACGCACGTACACAGGATCTCAAACAGGCTTGGTCTGGTAAAGACGAAAACCCCGGAGCAAACTGAGTTTGGCTTAAGAAAGAAACTGCCCCAAAAACACTGGTTAATCTATAATGACCTCCTGGTAACATACGGTCAAAATCTTTGTGTGCCCATTTCACCCTGGTGCAGCAAATGTAAAATCTTCAAGTATTGTAAAAGGGTTGGTGTGCAGAAATCCAGGTAGTAAAAGTTTGAAGTGACTAAAGTTGAAAGTGAGCTAAAGTAGAAAATAAGTGCCTAAAGTTTAAAGGAAACGGGAAATTCAAAATTAAGATTCTTCACTTCGTTCAGAAGATATGGATGTGTGTCTTTGTAATTGTGACACAGAAATGTTATTCCATAATTTTAGTTACTTCGCATTTTAGTTCACTTAGTCCTTTATTTCTTTTCCAGTAAGCTTGGTGTAGGCCTCGAGATATTTTTCAGACGTCGTCCGGATTACGTCTTCAGGGAGTGATGGTGGAGGTGGATTCTTGTCCCACCCGCAGGACTCTAAATAATCTCTCACGAATTGCTTGTCAAAAGATGGTTGCGGTTTTCCGGGTGAATAGCTTTCCATCGGCCAGAAACGGGATGAGTCGGGAGTCAGGACTTCATCAATTAGAATTACTTTGTCGCCATATTTGCCCCACTCAAATTTCGTATCACTAATTATAATTCCTTTTGTCAGGGCGTATTCGCTTGCCTTCTTGTATATTGCAATGCTTTTTTGTCTTATTTCTTCTGCGAGTTCTCTGCCAGTAATTTTGACTGCTTCTTCGAAAGAAATGTTTTCGTCGTGTCCGGATTCTGCTTTTGTTGATGGTGTGAAGATAGGCTCAGGTAACTTGTCGCTCTCCTTTAAATCGTCAGGCAGACTGATCCCGCATATGGCGGTGTTCTTCTTATAGTCCTTCCAGCCGGAACCGGCAATGTAGCCGCGCACTATACATTCAACGGGAATTACGTCAACTTTTTTAACGAGCATTGAGCGTCCCCTCAATACAGCCTTGTCCTCTTCTGTTATTGCCTGGACATCATTAATTGAGGTTGAGATCAGGTGGTTTTCCGTTAACTCTCCTATAAGCTCAAACCAGAATTCTGACATCTGTGTAAGGACTGCGCCTTTATGCGGTATGCCATTCGGAAGGATTACGTCGAAAGCTGAGATCCTGTCGGTCGCGACGAACAGGAGGTTGTTGTCGTCAATCTCAAATATCTCCCTAACCTTTCCCTTGTTGTGTAGTTTTAAGTAAGGGATATTTGTTTCTAATAGTACCGTGTCGTCAGAAGCCATTATTTTGCCTTGTTAATTTATTTGAAATAATTTTCCTGTGAGAAGTGTTTGTTCAGTTTGTTTTTCAACGTTTGAGCGCCTTTGAGATTGGGACAAAGTGATAGAGCCTTATTGAACCTTTCCAATGCGTTGTCCCATTCGCCTGAAGCTACATAACAATCAGCAATCTTTTTGTAGATGAAGGCCTCTTCGTTTTTGCTTAATTTTAAGTTTAATGCTCTTGTCAGGTAGGTTATTGCAGTATCGGGTTGCATCAGTTTTGCTAACTTCTTACATGATAAACGAAGGATTCGTTCTTTGATCTCCTCCAGTAAGTGTTTGCGTGCAGGATTGCCGTTTTCTTCCTGATAAACATACTCGTACATCTTAAATGCCAATTCATACTGCTCCTGTTTCTCATACTCTTCGGCAAGAAGAAATTTGCAATCCAGATAATCTTTTAAATTTAAAAAGGCCAGTAGCTCAAATTCTTTATTTTCTTCTTTTAAGCGTTCATAATTTCTAACTGCCTGGGGCCCATTTTTGTTTAAGAGGTCGTTTAAAACTATTTTTGCCTGAGATCTTAAGTCGTACTTGCCGTTCCCTCTTTTCGGGTTTTCTTTGTAGTAAAAGTCTCTTATACTTATAGTGCTGTTCTGTAATTGAGTGTCATAATGAATTCGCTTCTCGGTGTCAGATAGAGTTTTGTATGCTTTTATTAATAGTTTGATTTTGTCTTCTGAAGAGATTCCATTTGCCTTGGTTTTGTCCGGATGATATTTCTTTGCAAGTTTTCTGAATGAGTTTCTGATTTCGGCTCTATCAGACCCTTCCTGCACTTGTAACACCTGATAATAATTAATCAATTTGGATTACCTCTTTAACTTTAGCCACTTTAAACTTTAGCTCACTTTGGTCACTTTAACTTGGCATATTATCATCAGTATACCTGTAAGTCAAAAGTTTTTGAGTTTGCCGGCTGTATATGGTGCTGTGATTCTCATCATAGTCGAATCTGCTACTCGTACCTGAGTGTTTCGATTGGATCTAAACGTGCGGCTTTTAATGCCGGGTATATACTGAATAAGACGCCGCATGCAACAGAGAAGGAAATAATTACAATTATATCCTTAAAATCCACAACGGTTGGTATTTCGTTAAAATAATAAACTTCTGGCGGGAACGGCCTCCAGCCTGAGTAATTGTATACGGTTCTCTCAATCCAGTTAATTCTATTTATGAAAGCAAGCCCCAGGCCGGTGCCTATTGCTGAACCGAAGATGCCTATGAACAGGCCATTCATTAGAAAAATAAGCATTACGCCTTTGGTTGTAGCGCCCAGCGCCTTCAAGATGCCAATGTCTTTAGATTTTTCAAACACAATCATGGTTAAGATTGCAAGTATGTTGAATCCTGCTACGATAATGATGAAGAACAGGATAAATGCCATAACACGTTTTTCCAGAGCAACGGCTTTCAGGAATGTGCCGCGCACTTCTTCCCAGGTTTGAATATAAAAACTAAATCCAAGTTCTCTTTGAAGGCGATTACGCACCATTGGCGCGTTTTTGTAATCATCTAATCTGACACTTATTCCCGAAACAGAATCCTTCGTTCCTGTTAATTCCTGGGCAGTCTTTAAAGGTATGTAAATATAGTTTTTGTCAACGTCATACATGCCTGTTTTAAATTTTCCATTAAGGATAAACGGCTTTACATTAATCTTATCCCAACCCTTTATTGTTACTAAGACAATCTTTTCTCCATTTTCTACAAAGCTTTCAGGGCTTGTTTCAGGGTTACCTTCTTTGATACGCAACAGTTCGGCGCCACCGATAGCACTGGGAGTCTTTTTTTCTCCGTGCACCATTAATAAATCCCGTGGTTCGCTGCCAAATGGTTTTATATAGTTTTCAAAACCTCCCACTTTTGCCTCTGCGAGAGGGTCGATGCCCTTAAAGTATGTGAATTCTTTTGCGCCTCTTATGTTAAGGAGTGCGGGCCCTTCTATATATGGGGAACACGCTTTGACATGTTCAAAAGACTCTATCTTCTTTACGACCTCTTTATAATTACCCAAACCGTAGACACCTCTTTTTGCGACTATGATATGCGCTAACGTACCCTTTATTTTTGTGCGTAATTCTTTGTCAAAACCACTCATTACCGAGAGCACAACGATTAACGTCATAACACCAACGGCAACTCCAGCAACCGCAAAAAAGGTGATTTTCTTCCTTCGCAGATATCTGAGACTTATAAATAGTTTGTACATTTTTGTGTTTTTAGATTCGGATTTTCGAAAATACTATCATAACAATGAGGATATAAGCAATTAAAAATCCATGTATATAACTGATCCTTCCCATTTTATATAAAAAAAGCTTGTAAAAGAAGTTATATTTAAATATAAAATAATCGTTTTTCATAATTTTACGTTTTTTAAGGGTATTTTCATGCTGACTTTTACAACTGCCGGCGAATCACATGGGAAGTGTCTGATTGTAATAGCAAATGGATTTCCGGCAGGGTTTCAATTGGACGAATCTGACATTAACGCGGAATTAAAAAGGCGGCAAGGCGGTTTTGGCAGAGGTGGAAGGATGCAGATTGAAAGTGACAAAGTCTGCATTTTGTCAGGTGTAAGAAAGGGTATTACTATTGGAAGCCCTATTTGCTTAGAGATAGAGAATAAAGACAGTAAAATAGACGTTTTGCCGGATGTTACAAGGCCGAGGCCGGGACATGCTGACCTGGCTGGGGTTATTAAGTATGGCCAGAAGGATGTGAGAAATATCCTTGAAAGGGCAAGTGCAAGAGAAACTGCTGCCAGGGTGGCTGCAGGGGCTTTGGCAAAGATTCTGCTTGCCAGATTTGATATAGAGGTCTTAGGCTACGTTAAGAGCATTGGAGGTATAAGTTCAAAGAAAATAGTAAAAACCCCAAATGAAATCTTAAAAAACAGAAATAAGAGTAAGGTTTATTGCCTGGATAAACCGGCTGAAGCTAAGATGGTAGAAAGAATCAAAAAGGCTAAAAAGGACGGTGATTCTCTGGGAGGTGTTATTGAGGTAATGGCGTTTGGAGTCCCGCCCGGACTGGGAAGCCATGCACAGTGGGAGTTGAGACTGGATGGAATCCTGGCAGGTGCCCTGATGTCGGTGCAGGCAATAAAGGGTGTTGAGATCGGCCTGGGATTTGGTTTTGCTAAAAAGTTTGGTTCACAGGTACATGATGAGATATTTTATAGTGATGACAAGGATGCTTTCAGCAGGAAGAGTAACAATGCTGGAGGGATAGAGGGGGGTATGACAAATGGTGAGGTTGTAATCGCGAGAGCGGTTATGAAGCCAATCCCAACTCTCATGAAGCCATTGAGGTCTGTGGACATAATCACTAAAAAACCGGAAAGCGCTTCAACTGAGCGTTCGGATGTTTGCGCTGTACCTGCTGTATCTGTTGTTGGTGAGGCGGTTGTAGCTTTTGGAATAGCCAGGTGTTTTATGGAGAAATTTGGCGGTGACAGCATTAATGAAGTAACCCGGAATTATGAAGGTTATCTGAAGCAGAATTAGCACAATTTAAGTGAGAATTAGGTAGTTTAAGCTTGAAAAAATAAAATTCTTTGATAATCTTAAAATGTTTCTAAAGCTAGCGTAGCTCAACGGCAGAGCAGCTGATTTGTAATCAGCAGGTTGCGGGTTCGAATCCCATCGCTAGCTTTATTTTTTCTTTAAATTAGGCTGATAATGTGCGTTTAGGGATTATCCAGCTAAAATGGGGAGGTACCCGAGTGGCCAAAGGGGACAGACTGTAAATCTGTTGGCGTAGCCTTCGGAGGTTCGAATCCTCCTCTCCCCATATTTTATGGTTTACAGGTCTTGTTGTGTTTTGGTGCTAGTTTGCTGATAATACGGCTAATACTAGCTAAAAAGGTGTTTTAAGGCTTCCAAAGATATTATCACCGGAATACCCCGAGGATTATTGTCTTAGACATAAAAGAAGTTCTTTTTCCTGCCTGAAACGTTTGTTCAGACCGATTAAGCGGGCGTAGCTTAATGGTAAAGCCCTAGCCTTCCAAGCTAGCCATGTGGGTTCGATTCCCATCGCCCGCTATATATTAAATAATATTTACTATTTATTTTATTTTTTAGACAAATCGGGTAAAAATTACCCTTTTTTATAGTTAAGTCCTTGTGTGACAGGTTGTTACGTATATTTTTGCTTTTTTAAAAAAGTTTTTGACTTTTTTTGCATATCATGTTAAACTAGAACACTTTGCGCCAAATTCTAAATCTTTTAGTGATTTTGCGTTATATGCTGCTGTGGCTCAGGGGTAGAGCACGTCCTTGGTAAGGACGAGGTCATGGGTTCAAATCCCATCAGCAGCTTTCATTTGTGTGTATGTCTCAAAAAAATAAATATAGAATGTTATTTCACTAAATATAGGAAATTTTAGGAGTTTATATTATGGCCAAGGAAGTATTTGAGAGGACAAAGCCGCATGTAAATGTTGGAACGATAGGGCATGTAGACCACGGTAAGACTACATTGACGTCAGTGATAACACACACATTGTCGAAGGATGGGT